>JBDTQQ010000158.1:0-6103 GCA_039932075.1 Pseudarthrobacter sp.
CAACGTGGACGTGCTGGCGATGAGCGCCACCCCGATCCCGCGGACCCTGGAGATGGCGTTGACCGGTATCCGCGAAACGTCCACGCTGGCGACCCCACCGGAGGAACGCCACCCCGTACTCACCTACGTGGGCCCGTACACGGACAAGCAGACCTCTGCGGCCATCCGGCGTGAGCTGATGCGCGAAGGCCAGGTGTTCCTGGTGCACAACCGCGTGTCCACCATTGAGCGGACGGCAGCGAAGGTCCGTGAACTGGTTCCGGAGGCGCGCGTGGAGGTGGCGCACGGGCAAATGTCCGAGAGCCGGCTGGAGCAGATCATCGTGGACTTCTGGGAGAAGCGCTTTGACGTGCTGGTGTGCACCACCATCATCGAAACCGGCCTGGACATCTCCAACGCCAACACGCTGATTGTGGACGGCGCGGACAAGTACGGGCTCTCCCAGCTGCACCAGCTCCGCGGGCGCGTGGGCCGTGGCCGCGAACGTGCCTACGCGTACTTCCTGTACCCGTCCGAGAAGCCGCTGGGCGAGGTGGCACTGGAACGGCTCAAGGCCGTGGCCACGCACAACGAACTTGGTGCCGGCATGCAGCTGGCCATGAAGGACCTCGAGATCCGCGGCGCCGGTAACCTGCTCGGCGGCGAACAGTCAGGCCACATCCAGGGTGTTGGCTTCGACCTGTACATCCGTCTGGTGGGCGAGGCCGTGGCGGACTACCGCGGCGACGCCGAGGAAAAGGCCGCCGAGATGAAGATCGAGCTGCCGGTGAATGCCCACCTGCCGCACGATTATGTGCCGGGGGAGCGGCTGCGGCTGGAAGCCTACCGAAAGTTGGCTTCGGCGTTGACCACCGAAGCCATCGAGGAAGTCCTGGCCGAGCTGGTGGACCGTTACGGGGAGCCTCCGTTGCCGGTCCAGAACCTGATTGCCGTGGCGCGCTTCCGGGTGGGTGCCCGCGAAGCCGGACTGTCCGACGTCGCACTGCAGGGAAACTTCATCAAGTTCTCGCCGGCCCAGCTGCCGGAGTCCAAGCTGATGCGGCTTACACGCATGTATCCGGGCTCCCAGTCCAAACCGGCCCTGGACGCGGTGCTGATTCCGAAGCCGAAGACCGCGCGGGTCGGCGGGCGGGACCTGCAGGACGCCGAGATCCTGGAATGGGCCAATGGCGTCATCCGCAACATCTTCTCCGACGCGCCGCTGGCGGTGAGCTAAAGCTTGATGGGAGGACATCACGCCGCGTCGGGAGCCGCGGCGTGGGTAGCTATTGCCTCGACCGGGCCGTACACGCTGGGCTGGTACCCGCTGGACGCCACCGGAATCCTGATCGGCGGCATGGCGACGGCGGGAACGGCCCTGGTGTGCGACTGGGACCACCGCCACAGCACCGTGGCCAACTCGCTTCCGCCGCTGTCCAACGTCATTGCCCGGGGGATCGAGAACGCCAGCGGCGGGCACCGGCAGGGCACACACTCCATCTTGGGGGCAGCCTTCTTCGTGGTGCTCGCCATGATGGCCGGGCAGATCCAGGTGCAGACCGACTGGGGCTTGCTGTCCGTCGGTGCCGGCCTGCTGTGCATGTTCATGATCAACATTGCGGCGAAGGCGCTGAAGCTGTTCCCCAAGTCGGGGTTCATCAGCAACTGGGTCTTCGCCCTGACCATGGCCGGCCTGGTGACGTGGTTCGCCCCGCATCAGTGGACCTGGCTGCCGATGTCCATGCTGACCGGTGTTGTGGTCCATATCGTGGGGGACATGATCACGACAGGGGGCGTGCCGCTGCTCTGGCCAATCGTCATCAAGCCGCCACGGTTCCTGCGCAAACTCCCCGTGCTTAACGACGTCTGGAAAGCCAACGGGGCGTTTTCCCTGCCGCTGCTGGGCCGCGCCGGGTCACGGCGGGAGTGGCTGGTGCTGATCCCCGTGAGCGCCTACGCCATGGTGGGAATGTGCTCTGCCGTCTGGGCTCTTGCCCGGCAGCACGGGCCAGGGGTCCTCGCGGCCATTGGTGCCGTGCTGCGCCTGTAGGCCCTAAACGAGCAACGCGGGGTCACTTAGAGCCCAATAAATCCCTAAGGATAGGCGTTAAGTGACCCCGCGTTGCTCTGAAAAGCAGGTTCTTTACTTCTCGCCGGCTGAATCGGAGCGGCCGGTGACGGTCTGCGGGATCCAGAACGCCAGCGCGAAGAGGCCGAGGCAGATGGCCATCGGCCACGCGTTGCCCAGCGTGAGGAAGGAGAGCGAGTAGAGGGCGCCGAAGAACAGGGCCATCATGACCACGAACAGGACGATGGTGCCCGCGAGGTTGTTTTCGTTCTCCGGGGTCTGCACCTTGGCACTGCCTGACGCAGTGGTCTTGCTGGACATTCGTTCCTCCTCTGGCCCCGAGGGGCTCAATCTGTGGCGGCTCCGGGCGGCGTCAGTAGCCGGCTGAACCCTGTTCACCCTTGACGATCGCAATGCCGGAGCTGGCACCAATACGTGTTGCACCTGCAGCAATCATAGCCTGAGCGTCAGCCAGGGAACGCACCCCGCCGGAGGCCTTGACGCCCAGGTCAGGCCCGACAGCCCGGCGCATCAGGCTGATGTCCTCCGCCGTGGCGCCCCCGCCGTTGAACCCGGTGGAGGTCTTAACGAAGTCCGCCCCCGCCTCAACTGCCGCCTGGCAGGCCAGGACTTTCTGCTCGTCGGAGAGAAATACCGTCTCGATGATGACCTTCAGAATGGCACCGCTTGCGTGGACGGCTTCAGCGACCGCGGAGATGTCATCCACCAGGGTCCCCTTGTCCCCGGCCCGCGCGGCCGCGACGTTGATGACCATGTCGATTTCGTCGGCACCGTCCAGCACGGCACCGCGTGCTTCGAAAGCCTTCACATCGCTTGGGGTAGCACCCAGGGGAAACCCGATTACCGAGCAGGTCAGCACGCCGGACCCTTTCAATGCGGTCTTGACCGTCTTGACCCAGAGGGGATTCACGCAGACAGACTTGAAATGGTACTCGGCCGCCTCGGCGCAGACCTTGAGGATCTCAGCCTCGCTGGCTTCAGGCTTGAGCAGGGTGTGGTCAATATAGGACGCGATGTTGCCCGGCGTTGAGTCGGTACCAGCTCCGCGCTGGTCGGCAGAAATGGCTTCATTGCTCATGATGGTCCTTTCCTCGTGGCCTTTTGGGCCGCTGGAGCCACGAAGTGCAGGGCTCTTTTGGGAACCATCTTGCCACAGCAGGAACCGCGCTAAGCCGGCAGGTCAGGGCAACGCGGGGTCACTTCCGGCCCAAAAATCGCGCCGCATCGCCCCGGATGTGACCCCGAGTTGCTCCGTTGCTCCAGGTAGGAGGTCAGGCGGCGGTCTGGAGGACCGCACCAGCCGCGGACGCCGACATTAGCTGGGCGGCGCAGGCGCCAGCCGCAGAAGCCGCAGCGACCAGCAGTCCCAGCCTGACGCCGTCGAACGTTGCAGCGTCACCGATTGCCCAAATCCCGGGCACTGAGGTGCGGAAGTCCTGGGTGATGGCGATGCCGCCGCCGGGCGCTGTCCGGAGCCCGGCGCTGGCGGCCAGTCCGTCGCGGGAAACCCGTTCCTCGGCAAGGACCACGAGGTCCCCGTTCATGGTGCTGCCGTCCGGAAAGACAATCCCGGCGGATTGCACTCCCGCGCCGGGCGTCCGGGGCGTCACGGCGGCGGGCCGGATGGTGGTACGGATGGGCCGGACGCCGCGGGAGCGGAGCACCGCCTCCGCCTGTCCAGCCGCTGCACCGCTGCCAACCAGGATTCCCAACGGCCGCCTGCCCAGTTCCGTACTCAGGTCCTTGACAGCTGACCCAATACGGGCGGCATCGTCAATGGTGGAGTAGCTCAGGCAGTGGTCCGAACCCTCCACGGGGGCTTGCTCCGGTGCTGAACCTGTAGCGATCACCAGGTTGTCGTAGCCGAATTCCATGCCGTCGGCCGTGGTCACCGTCCGTGTCTTCACCTCGATGAAGCTGGCGGGCTGGCCGCACCGGAGCGAGACCTGGGGGAGGGTGGCCAGTTCCAGGAGCTCCGCGGAGGCGTCGTCACGGTTGCTGAGAATGGTGACGGTGCCGGCGAACCGGGCCCGGTCCAGTTGGTTGACGAGCGCCTGGGCAGCAGGCCCCGCGCCTGCGACGACAATGCGGGTAGCGGTGGAGGTGGACGTGGAGGGTGCCGGAGCGGACATGTGCTGGCCCTTTCGCTGGCGGCCGCTGAACGGCCGGAACTTCGTGATGGTGCCAGCGTAGACGGCCCGTTTTTCCGGCGTGTTTCCCCGTCATTGCAGGTTGAATGGGGCTCGTTCGCCAATGTTTACCCGCCAGTAATGCCGTGGGTCACACCCTGATCCGGTACCCCCGCTTGACCACCGTCTCCACCAGGCGGCCGTCCGGCAAGGAGGAGCGGAGCCGGCTGACGGTCATGTCCAGGGCGTGGACCGAGCCCCGCAGTTCGAGCAGGTCCGAGAGCGCTTCCCGGGACAGTACCGCCCCGCCGGCCCCCAGCAGGGCACGCAGCAGGAGCAGCGGCGCCGGGGCCAGCTCAACAGGCTGACCGTCCACCCGCAGGCTGCGGCCGCGCAACTCGATGTTGCCGGAACCGGTGTCCAGCCGCCGGACGTGGTTCAGGGCGAGGTGCTCGCACACCAATCGGATGAGGGCACCCATCCGGAACCGCTCGGGAATGAGCGGGGTGACGCCGGCGTCAAGGAGCGGCTGCGCCGTCACGGGGCCAACCACGGCGGTGGTGACGGTGGTCTTGAGGCTGTGGATCAGCTCCTTGTAGACGCCCATTTCGTGCGCGGTGCTCCACATGGCGTCAACGGCGGGCGCGCTCGTGAAGGTGAGCACATCAAGGTTCCCGCTGCATGCTGCCTCGATGAGGCGCGGAAGCCGGTCTTCGCCGTCGGGCTTTACCCACCGGTAAGGGGTGACTGTCAGGACGATGGCACCGGACATGCGCAGGCGTTCCAGCTGCCGGACATCCGTGTAGCCGTGCAGCTGCACGGCCACGGTCTTGCCCCGCACGCCCTCGGTGAGCAGCATGTCCACCAGTGTTGCAGTGGTTTCGTCGCTGCTGATGCCGACGTCGGCGAGGCCGGCGGCGCGGACGGCACCCCGGGCTTTGGGGCCGCGAACGAACATCCGGCATGCGCCCAGCGTCTCCAGCAATTCCTCCCCGATCCCGAAGGAATCAGCCGCCTCGCACCAGCGGCGCATTCCATACGCGGTGGTGGCGATGCAGATGTCCGGGCGGGCGGCGATGATGGCCTTGGTGTCCTCGATGAGGCGGATGTCCTCCTGCACGGGCGCGATTTTCAGTGCCGGGGCGTGCAGCACTTCCGCGCCGCGGCGTTCCAAAGCCTCGATGAGGTCCCGGGAGCGCCGGTGTGAGGTGACGCCGATGCGGAAGCCCTCCAGCGGGGAGCCCGCGGCGTCGGGTGCTTCTTCAGCCTGCGTAGCTTCTGCCGGTGCCAGTGCGTTCATGGGGGTCAATCCTTTCACGAACCCAGCAGCGAGGCCGCCAGCCTGTCGAGGTCTGCGGCAGCCTCAGCATGCCCGCGATTGGCTTCGGCCACCCGGACCACCTCGCCAATGACCAGCACGGCGGGGTTGCTGCACCCGGCTGCCGCGGAGGTGATGGTGCCCAGGTCCGCTATGGTGGTGCGCTGGCCGGGGCAGTAGCCGCGTTCGACGACGGCCATGGGCGTGTCGGGACGCATGCCGGCTTTGCGGAGCCCGGCTGCGAGCTGGTGCAGTGTGCCGATGCCCATCAGGACCACGATGGTGCCGCCCAGCCCGGCCAGGTGCGTGTGTTCTTTTTCGGTCAGCGGGGCGTGGCCGGAGACCACGGTGAACATGTGGCTGACCTCGCGGTGCGTGACCGGGATGCCGGCGGCTGCCGGGACGGAGATCGCGCTGGTGACACCTGAGATCACGCGAACGGGGACGCCCGCCGCGACGCAGGAAGCCACTTCCTCGCCGCCGCGGCCAAAGACGTACGGGTCGCCGCCCTTAAGCCGGACCACGTTGTTGCCGTCCAGGGCGGAGCTGACCATCAGCTTTTCGATGTCGGCCTGGCTGACCTTGTGG
>JBDTQQ010000159.1:0-6048 GCA_039932075.1 Pseudarthrobacter sp.
CAATGGCCGCCCGGACGGACAGGAAACCCAACCACCCTCACCTCATATCGTCTAATGCTGGTTAAATCCCAACGCTCTATCACTCTCTTGAGGAGAGTGATAGAGCGTTGGTGATTTTCCTCCATTAAGTGAGAGAGCGTTGGGGGTTAGGCGGCGGCGAGCGCCGCACGGACGGCCGCGGGCATCGGCGCCCTGCGCCAGCGTTCCCTGCAGCTGCTCCGTGTAGTTTTCGAGGTACCAGCCGTTGCGGAGGAGGACGAACGGAACTCCGGCGTCCTTGAGGATCTCCTCGGTGGCCTGGTGTTCGGCGGCCAGCTTCATGCCAGTGGCATCGGCGTTGGCGATGCTCGTGTAAGCGATGAGCTCCACACCCTCGGCCTTGGCGGCCTCGATGACGGTGCGGTGCTGTTCAACCCGCTGACCCACCTCGCTGCCGGAGATCAGGAGGACTTTGGTGGCGCCCTCGAGCGCCTTCGCCACGGAAGCGGCGTCCGAGTAGTCCATCGCCCTTACCTGCACACCGCGTGCTTCAAAGTCGGCCAGTTTCCCGATGGAACGGCCCGCAGCCATGATCTGCGCTGCCGGGACGTTGCGCGCCAGCAGCGCCTCAACGACGTGGCGGCCAAGCTGTCCGGTTGCTCCGGTAATAACGATGCTCATGGGTGGTTCCTTTCACCATCTGCAAGGGGGTCACCGTTCACAACCAGACCCTTCGCCAAATGCTTCCCGCGGGAGGGTACGCACTTTGAAGTAAGGTACTCACCTTTTGGTAAGCTCAGGGCATGGAAGCACAGACATTTCCGGCCCGCCTGCCCGCAGGCTTTGCCGACGGCGTGTTCCCGGCAGGGTGCCCCAGCCGGACGGTGCTGGACCACATCACCAGCAAGTGGGGAGTGCTGATTCTGGTGGCGCTCTCCGAAGGTGAACAGCGCTGGAGCGAACTCCGGCGCCGAGCCGAAGGGATCAGCGAGAAGATGCTGGGACAGACCCTGAAAACGCTCGAGACCGACGGCCTGGTGCTGCGTCGCGCCCAGCCTGTCATTCCACCCCGCGTGGACTACAGCCTCACAGACCGCGGCTACGAATTGACGGCCCTGCTCGTTCCGCTGGTGGCCTGGGCCTATGACAACGCCGAGGAAATCCTGAAGACCCAGCGCTGAGGAAACCCTGCCACACCTTGGCTCCCTGGCCCCGGCATCCGCACACGGCCCGGCGAAATGCCTAAGTAGCCACACCTCAAAGACTCGAGTACATGTTACTGGTGTGACTGGTGTGAATAGCGCTTAGCGTACTTGTAAGGTGCCAGCCAGGAATTAATGAGGACCATCCTCTGCTGGGAGCGTTCCGGCGACCGCACCGCAGTGGGCGGCTTCGCGCCGCTTCAAAGGAGTGGTTCGCATGGTGAAAGCACATGTCCAGGACCTGGCCAGCATGGGCCGGCCCGTCAAACTGTCCACGCTCATGGCCCGCGCATGGAGCCGGTTACTCGCGGCTTTCGGCCCGAGGTCGCCCTACCGGGTGGGCGATGCCGTGGTGGGAGACGATCCGTTCAACGGCCGGAACGAGGGGATCGTTGTGTCCCACCGGGGTCCGTCTGTGGAAGTCGGCGCTGCGGCGGGAGTCTTCTTCTACGACCACCGCCACCTGAGACCGCAGGATTAACTGCCTCAGATGTCGGTGGTCGTGGTTAGCCGGAAGGAACTTAGCGCGCCGACCAGCCGCCGTCCATGGTGTAACTGGCCCCTGTCACCATGCCGGCGTGATCGGACGCCAGCCAGGCCACCAGCGACGCCACTTCGGCGGGTTCCACCAGGCGTTTGATGGCAGACTCGGTGAGCATGACCTTGGCCAGCACTTCGGATTCGGGAATCCCATGTACCTTCGCCTGGTCAGCAATCTGCTTCTCCACCAGCGGCGTCCGGACATAGGCCGGGTTCACGCAGTTGGAGGTGACTCCGTGCTCCCCGCCCTCGAGCGCCGTCACCTTGCTCAGCCCTTCCAGGCCGTGCTTGGCGGATACGTACGCGCTCTTGAACGGGGAGGCCCGGATGCCGTGTACCGAGGACAGGTTGATGATTCGCCCGAACCCGTTGGCGTACATGTGCGGCAGGGCTGCCCGGATCAGCAGGAACGGCGCCTCAAGCATGAGGGCGATGATCCGGCGGAATTCTGCGGGATCAAATTCCTCGATGGGACTAATGCGCTGGATCCCGGCGTTGTTCACCAGGATGTCGCAGTCCAGGCTCAGGGTGCTGAGCTTGTCCACGTCCAGCAGGTCAACGGCCCATGAGGTGCCGCCCACTTCGTCAGCGAGTGCGGCCGCGCCGGCGGCGTCGACGTCGGCAACCACCACTTTTGCCCCGCGGGCGGCGAGCTCCCGGACACACGCGGCACCGATCCCGCTGGCGCCGCCCGTGACCACTGCCTTGCGGCCGTTCAGTGTGTTTTCCATTGCAGATCCGGTTCCCATCGTGTGCGTTTCCATTAGTCGTCGCGGTTAGGGCTGTTCAAGCAGCTCAGCGTGAGCTGCTTGGGAGCAGTCCCTCGCGGGCGGCGTCGGCCTTGTCCACATCCTCCAGGGCGATGCCCTTGGTCTCCTTCAGGCTCAGCACTGCCACCGTGGTGACGGCGCAGGCGACCACCAGGTAGATGGCTGTCGGCAGCCAGGAGCCGGTGTCCTTGAGCCACTGGGTGGCCAGCAACGGAGCCAGCGAACCGGCGAAGATAGAGGTCACCTGCGAGCCCAAGGACACCCCGGCGTACCGCATCCGGGTGGGGAACAGCTCGGCCATGATGGCGGGCTGGCCGGCGTACATAAAGGCGTGCAGGCACAGCCCAATGGTCACGGCGAGGACAATGACTACGGCGTTGCGGGTGTCGAACATCGGGAAGGCGAAGAACGGCCATGCAGCGCCGGAGATGGCGCCAACCAGGTAGACGGGCTTGCGGCCCCAACTGTCAACGAGGCGTCCAATCTGCGGAATGACCAGGAAGTGGATGACGTGCGCGATGAGGAGCGCCAGCAGCAGTGAGGACGTGTCGTACTTGTGCACGCTCTTGAGGTAGACGATCGCGAAGCTGACCACGAGGTAGTACATGATGTTCTCCGCAAACCGGAGACCCATGGCCTGCAGGATGCCCTTGGGGTACTTGCGCACCACCTCGAAGACGCCGTAGCTGACTGCCTGTTCCTTCTCCACCAGGGCCTTGGCCTCCAGGAAGATCGGGGCTTCGCTGACATGCGTCCGGATGTAGTAGCCCACGAACACGATTACTGCAGAGAGCCAGAACGCCACGCGCCAGCCCCAGCCGAGGAACGCTTCGGGGGTGAGGATGTTGGACATGACGTAGAGGACCAGGGTCGCCAGCAGGTTGCCCACCGGGACGGCTGCCTGGGGCCAGCTGGACCAGAAGGCACGGCTCTTGTTGGGGCTGTGTTCCGCGACGAGGAGCACGGCGCCGCCCCATTCGCCACCCAGCGCGAAACCCTGGATGAAGCGCAGTGCCACCAGCAGCGCGGGGGCCAGGTAGCCGATATCGGCGAAGCCGGGGAGGCAGCCCATCAGGAACGTGGACACGCCGATAATCACGATGGTCAGCTGCAGGGTGGGTTTGCGGCCCAGCTTGTCGCCGATCTGGCCGAACACGATGCCACCGAGCGGGCGGGCCACAAAGCCCACGGCGTAGGTGATGAAGGCCTGGATAATGCCGTCGAGTTCGTTGCCCGTCGCGGGGAAGAAGTACTTCCCGAACACGAGGGTTGCGGCGGTGGCGTAGAGGAAGAATTCGTACCATTCCACCACCGTGCCCACCATCGAGGCGGCCACAATTTTTTTGAGGCCGGATCCCTTGGATGCGGGTCCGGCGGCATTGTCTGCCGAGCGCTGCTCTACGCTCATGAGTTTCTCCTTAGTGTCCACTTTGACACGTGCTGTGATCCACAGCACTAATGGCTTCATCGAGTATTACTGCACAAACTTGCGCATTCAATGGCCAATGCGGCACCCGCTGTGTGCACAATTGCAGATATGAATGCCAACCCCGATGACCTGCTGGTGCTGCTTGAGGTGTCCCGCTCGGGAAAATTTACGACGGCGGCACAGGCTTTGGGCTTGAACCACACCACCGTTTCCCGGCGGATAGCCGCGCTGGAAAAAGCATTGGGTGGCCGGGTCCTGGCCAGGGCCGCGGGCGGTTGGGAACTAACAGAGCTGGGCGCGGAGGCGGTGCGCGTTGCCGAACAGGTGGAGGTTGCGGTGAGCGCGCTGGGCCCGGCGGGCAAGGCACCCGACCCGGTTGCCGGCGTCGTACGCATGACGGCAACTGACGGTTTCAGCGCGTATATCGCGGCACCCGCCGTGGCCCGGCTGCGCCGGAACCATCCCGGACTCGTGGTGGAAGTGGTGACCATGACGCGGCGGGCGCTGCAGCAGCGCTCCGGCCTGGACATCGAGGTGGTGGTGGGCGAACCCCAGGTGCACCGGGCCGAGGCCGTCCGGCTGGGTGAGTACATGCTGGGAATGTATGCCTCACGCGGCTACCTTGCGGAGTACGGGACACCGGAAAGCGTGGCGGAACTGACGGCGCATCCGCTCGTCTATTTTGTAGACTCGATGCTTCAGGTGGACGACCTCGACGCACCCCGCCGGCTGGTTCCTGCCATGCGGGACGGTCTCACCTCAACGAACGTTTTTGTCCATGTGGAAGCCACCCGCGCCGGGGCCGGCATCGGGTTCCTGCCGTGTTTTATGGGCGACCTGCACGACGACCTGGTCCGGCTGCTCCCCGACGACTTCGCTGAACTGCTCCCCTACTGGATGGTCCTGCGGCCGGATTCGATGCGCCGCCCGGCGGTGGCCGCCGTCGTCCAGGCTTTGCGGGACCAGACGGCGGCCCACCGGGAGAAGCTGTTGGGCAGAGGAAGGAACTAGTTCACAGCCGGGTCATGGCGGACCGGGGAGTTGGCGGCGAAGGCGCGGACCTGGGCGTCGTCCCAGATGTGGGCCGGGACCGCGCCGCCCAGGAGCCGGCGGGCCAGCCGGGGATCCCCGTCCAGCGGCGTGTCGCTGCCAGCCATCACCATGTTGCCGTAGCGGCGGCCCTTGAGCATGGCGGGATCGGCGATGATGAGGGTGTGCTCGAAGGCGGCCGCGATGGTGGCGGCGTCCTCGCGGGCGTTTTTGAGGTCCGGGGCGTCGCCTGAGTTGACTACATAGATGCCGCCTGGTGCGAGCACCCGTTTGATGTGCTCAGTGAACTCGGCCGTGGTGAGCGGCCGCGGCGTCAGTGAACCGGCGAAGACATCGCGGATGATGAAATCGCGGGTGTCCGCCGTGAGCGTCTCGGTGACCTCGCGGGCCTCCCCTACCCGGAGCCGGAGCAGCGGCGCCTTGGGAAGGTCGAACCAGCCCCGGACGAACTCGGCCAGCTTGCCATCCAGCTCCACCACCACCTGCCGGGCGTCCGGGTATGCGGCGTGGAAGTACCGTGCCAGGGAACAGGCGCCCCCGCCCAGATGCAGCCCGCGCAGCTTTACCCCAGCCTTCGGCGGCCAGCGTGATTCAAGGAGCGCGGCCATCCAGCGCATGTACTCAAAGTCGAGGAACAACGGATCGGCGAGGTCAATGTGGGAGCTCATCACGCCGTTGATCTTCAGGAGCCAGCCGTTGGAGTTGTCCTGGTCCGCGATCAGCTCACAGTCGCCGGTGTCGATGTAGTAAACGCCCTCGACGGGACCGTCCTGGCGGGTGCCCCTGGGCACTTCGACGACGCCCGCCGTCGAACGCTGGCTGCTGTTCCTGCCACCTGACTTACCGCGCTTCGCCATTATCCGTGTACCGCTTCAGTCATGCTTCAACCCTAGTTGTTCACCCCAAATCGGCGGCCTCGGAGAGCGGTTCTGCCCCCGCCGCGTCGCGGATCCGCTGGACGACGGCGGTAGTGGAGCGCTCTGCGACGTAGTCCAGGATGGCAACGCGTCCGCCGTACTCCTCCACGGCGTCGGTTTCGGCCAGCATTTCCGGCGTGTAGTCACCGCCTTTAGCGTAG
>JBDTQQ010000160.1:0-6027 GCA_039932075.1 Pseudarthrobacter sp.
GAACGCTTGAGTCTGTAATTGATTGAAAGAGAAAGGCACAACATCGTGACCGACACGGAAGTCAACGCCGCCTGGCCGGGACGGCTGCCCCCTGAGGTCGAAGCCTTCATCCTGGAGACAGTGGAAATGATCCACGAACTCGACGACACGGGCCTGCACGAGATGACCCCGCATTTCTATCAACACGGATACGAGCAAGTAAGGATGTCGCTTCGGGATCTGCTCACAATCCTCGGCCACGACCCCGACGCCTGACGCCTGACACCAGTGGAGCAGGTCTCCAGGTTCGTCCCTGGCAACAACGACTCAGGGTCATCGCCATTCTTTGAGCAGCTGCCGGCCACCACACGCCGCCAGACCGCCCTCACCTCGGCCAGTGCACTCAACAACATGGAACCGCAGGTCATCCGCGACGATTAGTGCCTGGGAGTACCGAACAGGAGCTGTTGGACAGTTCGTCGATCCAGCGATCTCCGCCGCCCTCAAGCCGTCACGGCTGGCTGAGCGGCGGTATTCCCGGATCGTCTTGACCGGAGTGAATGGCACCAAGAACCGTGGCCGGCGAGTCGACAGCAAATACAGCTACATCAATCACTAATCACCTGCATGAGGAACTCCTCACCAGCTCCGATGTTGAAGAGTTCTTGGCCGAGCTCGCACGCGTATCAGCGCGCAACCTGTGCGAGCCCGGTGACGAAGTGCTGTGCGGCATCACGCTTCTGCGCCACCGCAAGGCCGCAACCGTGGCCAGCAGCGGCGATGCTGCCCAGGTGATCAGCCGGATCGAATACGAGTCAAGCGACGGCCCGGGCATAACCGCCGCCGAGGACCAACTGACGGTCCACGTCCCCGAGCTCGAACAGGAGGGCCGCTGGCCCCAATACGCCGAAGCGTTGCTGGGCCACGGCATCCGGTCAGTCCTCGCCATTCCCTTCCAGCTGGAGGGAGAAACCAAAGCCACAATGCTCCTGTACTCGCACCGCACCGGCCGCTTTGCGGGCCGCATCCACGAAACCGCCGAAGATTTTGTCCGCCAAACGTCCCTGGCCCTGCGGCTGGCCGTGCGTTTCGCGCATTACAGCGAGACCGCCGCCCACCTGCGCGCCACCCTCGAGAGCCGCACGGTCATCGATATGGCGGTGGGCATCATCATGGCCCAGAACCGCTGCAGCCAGCAGGAGGCCTTCGGGCTCCTCAAGGCCGCCTCCAGCACGCGCAATTCGAAGCTGCACACCGTGGCCGCGGCTGTGGTTAACGCCTTGGGACACGGGCCCGCGGAGACTCACTACGACGAGTAGACGGCCGCGGCGCTGGCAGCGCTACGTTCCGGCGTCGTAAACCAGTTCGGTTCCGTTGACGCGTACACCGGAGGTGGGCTGGTGGGGTGTCAGTTTTCCACCGGGCATCAAGTGCAGCACGCTCACATGGTCGAGCAATACGGCATGGTCCGAGATCAGCCGGCGATGGCACCGCCACCACACGGTCTCGCTGCACATGATGGCCACCGCCTGTTCTGCGGCCTGAGCCAGCAGGTCACCGAGTGCCAGCGAGAACTCCGGAGACCGCATGTACGCCGCGTAGGCCCGGAACGAATCGTTGCGCAGTGCCGCGTCCGGGGAATCCGGCGGAAGCTTGCGGAATCCGCCGAGCCTCTTCTCCCAGCGGTAGGACACCCCGGCCGCGGGCAGCCACTGCGTAAGTAGGTCCTTGCCGAAATGCGGAAACTTGCGGCTGCCGGGGGCGATGCGGACATCAACCACGGCCTGGACTCCAGCTGTGGCAAGCAGTGCCTTGAAGTCCTCCTGGCTGGCGGTCCCGTGGCCCACGGTCAGCAGTTGCGGGTGTTGTGCGGAAGGCGTCATAGTAGCGATTCTCCCCCTACGCACCCCGTACACTGGGGGAAGCTGGCTCTAGGGGCTTTTATGGAAACTCAACACGTCTGCCTCGTCATCGAGGACGACCACGATATCCGCGGGCTGATCACCGTCATACTGACCCGTGCGGGCTTTGCCGTGCGCGAAGTTGCCACCGGCACCGAGGGCATCGCGGCCGCAGCGGACCCCGGCATTGCCCTCATCACCCTGGATCTTGGCCTGCCGGACATGGACGGCCACGTGGTTGCCCGCGCCATCCGCGCCCTGAGCACCGCTCCCCTGCTGTTCCTGACCGCCCGGTCCGAACAGGATGACATCCTGGCAGGCATGGCCTCGGGGGCTGCCGAGTACCTGACCAAGCCGTTCCACCCCAAGGAACTGCGGGAGGTGGCCCTGCGGCTCTGCCCAGTGGCTGTCGCCAGCGAGGACGGTACCAGCCAGGACCCTGCCTCCTGCCAGCCCCACTAGGCAACCCGGCGGTCCTGGCCGGAATCAGGCTTTCACAGGCGGGGCCCATCTCGGGCGAATCCGGCGCGAGCTTGGCTGCCTGGAACTGAGGAATGACTCCTCTCAAAAGCATGCAACGCAAGCGCATCCGCATTTGGCGCGCAGCTTACGTAACGCCCCTAACGGCATTTCTGCGCTTATCGCGTTTATGTACATTTTAGCGCTTACGGCCTAAATTTGAGTCATGAGCGAGATGACAGTGACTGATGCCCGGAGCCGTCTCTCCGAGGCGGTCGATATCGCCCGGGTGAGCCACGAACCAGTGTATTTACTGCGCCGCGGCCGCCGCGTGGCCGCGCTGATCGACGCAGAAGACCTCGCCACGCTGATTGAGGCGGCGGAGGACTTGGAGGATCTCCGGGAGGCAAACGCGGCGCGGACGGAAATGGACGAGACCGGCGATGGCCCGGTGCCGTGGGAGGAAGTCAAGGCGGAGCTGGGACTGGCGTGAGCTATGCCGTGCAGGTCACCCCGGCGGCCCTCCGGCAGTTGCGCAAGCTCCCGCCGGATGCACGCAGGCGCATCCAGGCCGCTATCGAGCTCCTTGCCGAAACACCGCGTCCACCGGGGGCCAAGAAACTCTCCGGGAGCAGCGGCGACTGGCGGGTCCGTACCGGTGACTACCGGATCATCTATGAGATCCAGGATGCACAGCTGATCGTCCTGGTGCTCGCCATGGGCCACCGTCGGGACATCTACCAGCACTAGATACACAGGATCCCAGCCGCCGCGGTAGGCCGGGTTCTCAGGCTGCCGTCCTAAGAAGACCGGCACAGCCGCACCCCTGCCCTCTGGCACTACATCCACGCAAATCGGGGCAGCTCCGGCCATCGCCGACGTTGCGCCTGTAGTTGAGGTACTGCTGGCCGTAGGTACGGTCGAACGTCGGCTCCTCGTAGCCCCTTCACGAACGCGACGACCCCGGCGAGGACGATCACGGCGTAGAGCACGAGCCACCAGCTGCCGAAGGGCACCGCCTGGCCGAGGATGATGGTGAGAACCGCGAGGTACATCGGATTGCGCACGAATAGGTAGACCTCCGTCACGACGAGCGTCTCGGTCGGAGCGACCGGGCGGGCGTTCCGCGGTGCAGGGCGAACAGCGCGAAGGCGTGCAGGAGGAAAGCCTCCCCGACAGCGATTGCGATCCAGACGACCGGCTCGATCAGCCAGGCCGCGCGAGGGGACCGCGTTGTCTTATCCGGTGGTGCCCGTCTTCTCTGCGTAGGAAGTGGCCTGGCGGCGCACCTGATCCACGTAGGAATCGGACTGGTTGTAGGAGTAGATGGCCGCAGTCCATCCGTTCGCGGCGGTGAGGTCGCGGCCATGGGCGCATAAGTAGGCGGCCGCGCTGAGGGCGGCATCGTCGATGTTGAAGGGATCCGCTTTTCCGTCACCGTTCCCGTCCCGTCCCGCAAGCTCCCAGGTGGAGGGAATGAACTGCATGGGTCCAACGGCGCGGTCCCAGCGGGCGTCGCCATCCAGGACGCCGGCGTCCGTATCAGCGATGGCGGCAAATCCGCTGCCGTCCAGGCTCGGGCCGACAATCGGTCCACTCGCCTCCCCCGCGGGGGTCAGGCTTCCGCCGCCGAAAGCCCCGTGGGCGGATTCGACGAAACCGACCGCCGCCACCGTATTCCAGCCGATCCCACACCCCGGAGTGGAAAGATTAGCCTCGCTGGCCGCCCCCACATAAGCCCGAAGCGCGCGGGCTGGTATACCGGTTTGCGCGGCAGCCTGGATGAGCCACTCGGCGTCCGCGTTCCGAGTGATATTGACGGCAGTGGTAAGGCCGGTGGAGAGCGATTCGAGTTTCGCCTCCGCCCGTGGCGGAGGCGGAAGAGCCCCGCGGGCGTCCGCACCGGACTGCCGGAGTGCCCAGAATGCCAACGCGGTGACGACGCAAATCGCGAACACGCAGAAAACCGCAAGACGTTTGAGTCGGAGCACGGGGTTGATCCTATCGAGTCGAAGTCCGCCAGGAGCAACGGCGGCTCTATGACGTCGCGGACACAGCGCCCGGGAAACAGCGGATGAGCGCCGTGCCAAGACTCAAATTCGGGCCTACGTTCCGTCACAGCACCTGCGCAGTCTGGCCATGGATCGTAGAGAACAGCCCACATACGACAAAACGATCGTGGATGTCAGCCACCCCCGTCTGACCCGCCCCCACCCCCCTTCAGACGCTCTCTCACTTAATGCGGGTCTTTGAACGACGCTCTCTCACTCTCCTCAAGAAAGCGAGAGAGCGATCGGGATTTTCCGGCATTAAGTGAGAGAGCGTCCGCGGTGGCGGGGGGTGGTCGGCGGATTCGGCCCCCGCCCCCGACTCTGTGCGCATTTCGGTTAACGGCGCATACTTGAACGCACAGGCGGCCACGGCCATGGGAGGACACCATGAAGTTTCTCGGAGCACTGATTGTCATCTGGCTGATCATCGGCGGAATCGCCGCCTGGCAGCGAGGCTACTTCGGCGGTGCCCCCGGTACCTGCGCGCAGGCGGGCACGGTGGCAGTGACCATCGTTGCGGGCCCTTTGAACTACATGGGCGTCAACCCCAAAATTGCGTGCGAATTGCCACAGCCCTCCCAGTAGCCTCGCCCTTGGAGCCGCGCCGGGCGTTCCCTAGAGTAGGGAATGCCGGGCGCGGCTTTGCGCGTTCGGTCCTGAACCTGATTCCGAACCCTCGAAAGGACCGCCCTGATGGCCTACGTAACCGTTGGAACCGAGAACAGCACAGACATTGAGCTTTACTACGAGGACCACGGAAGCGGACAGCCGGTGGTCCTGATCCACGGCTACCCCTTGGATGGCGCCTCCTGGGAGAAACAGACCACCGCACTCCTGGCGGCCGGTTTCCGGGTCATCACCTACGATCGCCGGGGGTTCGGCAAGTCCAGCAAGACCACCGAAGGCTTCGATTACGACACCTTCGCCGCCGACCTCGACACCCTGCTGACTAACTTGGACCTGAACGATGCCGTGTTGGTGGGCTTCTCCATGGGCACCGGCGAAGTGGCCCGGTACATCAGCACCTACGGATCGGCCCGGGTTGCCCGCGCAGTCTTCTTGGGATCGCTGGAGCCGTTCATGCAGAAAACGGATGACAATCCCGAGGGTGTGCCGCAGGACGTTTTTGACGGACTCACCGAAGCCGTCACCGCCGACCCCTACGCTTTCCTGAGGGAATTCTTCAAGAACTTCTACAACACCGATACGTTCCTGGGCACCCCGCGACTCAGCCAGGAGGCAGTGGATGCCAGCTGGAACGTCGCGGCCGCCGCAGGAGCCACCGCGCTGGTCGCCGCCCAGCCCACCTGGCTGACCGACTTCCGGGCAGACATCCCCAAGATCGATGTTCCTGCCCTGATCGTGCATGGCACGGCGGACAACATCCTGCCCATCGACGTGGCTGGCCGCCGATTCACCAAGGCGCTGCCCGGCGCCGACTATGTGGAGATCGACGGCGCCCCGCACGGCATGATGTGGACGCACGCCGCGGAGGTCAACGATGCCCTGCTCGCCTTCCTGAAAAAATAGGAGGGTTCAGCTGAAGGGCGCTCACCCCGCAGAGATGTGGTCCGAACTCCGCATTCGCACTTCAGCTCAGGCCGGTGGGTTCCGGTGTGAACCGGGACGTGGCAACC
>JBDTQQ010000161.1:0-5964 GCA_039932075.1 Pseudarthrobacter sp.
GGCGGCTGCCCCCACACCGCCATCCGCGAGGACACGTCCATGAACATGGCGGCCATAGAGGAGCTCAAGAAGCGGCATCCGGACCTTCAGGTGATCTTCGTCGAATCCGGCGGCGACAACCTCTCCGCCACCTTCAGCCCCGAACTCGTTGACTTCTCCATCTACATCATCGACGTGGCCCAGGGGGAGAAGATCCCGCGCAAAGCCGGCCAGGGCATGATCAAGTCCGATCTGTTCATCATCAACAAGACCGACCTCGCGCCCCACGTCGGCGCCGACCTGTCCGTCATGGAACGCGACTCCAAGGAATTCCGCGGGGACAAGCCGTTCTGCTTCACCAACCTGAAGACAGACGAGGGCCTCGACGCCGTCATTGACTGGGTGCGCAGGGACGTCCTGATGCTCGACCTGGCGCAGTGAGAACCGGCACCACGGCGATCACTGAGACGCCCGAACGTCTCTCCCCAGCGTCCGGGGACCGGCCCGAGATGGGCCGTCTTGAGCTCGTCATCACTGAACGGGGTGGGCGCTCGATTGCGTCACGGCAGTTCCATCAGGGCGCTTTGCGGGTCCTGCGGCCGCATTACCTCGATGGTTCGGGCCAGGTTTGTTATGTCATGGTGAACCCGGGCGGAGCCTATCTTGGCGCGGACCTCTACACGGTGGACGTTGAGGTGGGGGCCGGGGCGCGGTTGCTCCTGACCACGCAGTCGGCCACCAAGATCTACCGGACTCCTGGCTCCTTTGCGGAACAGCGGATGACGCTGACCCTGAAAGAAGGGGCGCAGCTGGAACTGGCGCCGGACCAACTCATCGCCTACCGCGAGGCAAGCTACCGGCAGAACACACACATCACCGTGCACCCGGCGTCGAGTCTGCTCATGGCTGAGGTGGTGACTCCCGGCTGGTCGCCCGACGGTTCCTCGTTCAAGTACGAGGAACTGCGGCTCCGGAACGAGATCCATGTCTCCAGCGCACATGGCACGCAGTTCCTGGCGTTGGACAACCTGCTCATCCGGCCGCCACTGGGGGACGTCAACGGGATGGGGTTCATGGAGGGCTTCAGCCATCTGGGCTCGCTGATCGTGGTGGACCCGCGGGTGGACCAGGCCCTCGCCGATGAACTTCATGCGCTCACCGCAGGCTACGACGCTTACACCGGGGTATCCCTGACGGCCAAAAAATCCGGGACCGCCGGACTCGTCCTCCGGTCCCTGTCCAACAGCACCGGGGAACTCAACCACCTGCTTGGGGCCTGCACCGGGCTCCTGCGGGATCGCTGGTACGGGCAATCACCGCTGAACCTCAGGAAGTACTGATGTCGGCCCCCGGCGACTTCGCCATGATGTACCGCCAGCGCGAGCAACTGCCGGCGAAGACCCGCCTGCGTTTCATCGGCGGTGCCGTCATTGCGCTCCACTGCACCGCCGTCGCGCTCCTGGTGATCGGCACCGCCGCCGCCGGGCCACCGCTGGCCCTGGGGCTGGTCCTCACCGCCTACCTGGCCGGCATCAAACACAGCTACGACTGGGACCATGTCGCCGCGATCGACAACTCCACCCGCAGGTTCGTGGCGCAGCACAAGGACCCAGTCAGCGTAGGGTTCGCGTTCAGCCTCGGTCACAGCTCCGTGGTGATTCTGGCTGGGGTGCTGGTGGTGACGGGTGCCACGCTGGTGGGCCAGTGGATGGAAGAGGGCACCACCGGCAACCTGGTGCTGGGGCTGATCGGCAGCGGAGTCTCCGGGCTCTTCCTGCTGGTCATGGGCATCTTCAACGGCTCGGCCTTCCTCAGGGCCGCGCAGGCCTACCGGAACGTGCTCGGCGGAGGAGACGTCCGCGACGAGGACCTCGAGGCCAAGGGCTTCATCGCGCGGCTCCTGGCCAGGCCTTTGGCCAAGGTGGAGCGGCCGCGAAACATCTACGTGATCGGCTTTCTGTTTGGCCTTGGTTTCGATACCGCCACCACCATCGGCCTGCTGGTCATGACGACGGCCGCAACGCTCGCCGGCGTTTCCCCCTTTGCCCTGATGACAATTCCGCTGGCGTTCACGGCGGCGATGACCCTGTGCGATTCCGTTAATGGGGTTGCCATGATGCGCATGTACAAATCTGCCATCGACAACCCGCAGCGCAAGCTCGGCTTCAACGCCGTCATCACCGGCATTTCGGCGTTGTCTGCGCTGTTCATTTCGGTCATCACTCTGGGCGGATTTATCAACGGCGCGTTCGGCATGGACGATCCGGCCACCACATGGCTCGCCGGGATCGACCTCGGGGACGCCGGGCTGGCTCTGATTGTCTTGTTTGCCGTTGTATGGATTGGTGCAGTTCTGCTGGGGCGGCGGCACGCCAAGTGATCACCCACTACACTCCCCGGGAAACCATTCGGACCCTGAATTGGGTTGCGGCGACGAGCCGCGGGTTGGGTCAGATCTACTTCCAGGCAAACACCTGGACGGGGCTGGCGGTGCTGGCTGGCTTTGCCATCGCGAACTGGCGGATGGCCGCCCTGGCCCTCGTGGGGCTGCTGTTTTCAACACTGGGCGGCGTGTTATGCCGGCGGACCCTGGGTGAGCTGGGCAATGGCCTGCACGGCTATTGCGGAGCACTGGTGGGCGCAGCGCAGTTTTCGGCCCTGGGCTTCACCTGGCCAGCGGCCGTGTTTGCGATCCTCGGCGGCCTCGCGTGCGGGCCGGTCACGGTATCGGTGGCGTGGCTGTTTTACCATCCTTCAATCCGGAAGTACTCGCTCCCGGTCACCACGGCGCCGTTCTGCATCGTGGCCGGGGTGCTGTTTGCCATCCACGCGCCCCTGCATGGTCCCCACACCGATCTGGGTGAGGTGCCCAAGAGCATTCTTGCGGACATGGGCCAGGCTATCTTGAGCAACATTGCCGAGGTGGTTCTGGTCGACTCCGCCATCGCTGGTGCCGTCATCCTCCTTGGGTTATTCATCGCCCACTGGAAGGTGGGCGTCGCGGCACTCCTGGGAAGCGTGCTGGAGTCCGTCATGGATCTTGTCACCGGTTCCGATGTGCAGGCCCTCGCCCACGGACTCCTCGGCTATTCGGGGGTTCTGACGGCCATTGCGTTGGCGGCGGTCTTTGTGCGCGGCACCTGGCAACCTTGGGTTGCGGCCGTTGTCGGCGTAGTCATTTCCTCGGTACTCGCCTGGCTGATGGGACTGACGGCGCTACCGGTGTACACATGGGCGTTTATCATCGCCACCTGGCTGGTGTTGGTTGTGCTGTACCACGTTCCGGGGTTCAGGCACCGCTGAGTGACCCCGCTGACCAACATTTCCGAGCGCCCGGCAGAGATCGAAGAGCGCGCCGTCCCGGGGCGCTGGGAAGGCGACCTCGTGCCGGGGCCCACGCGGTCCGGGATCCTCAGCCCTTGAGATTGCTGACAGTCACCTCGAATTCGTCCACCGCAAGGATCTGGGTCTTTTCAGCGGCGCTGGCCTCTGCCCGGATCCTATTCGCCGCCTCCCTGCTCTCAGTCATGGCTTCCTCGGATTCCCACAACGTAATGGACAGGTCTTTGCCGGTTTCTTTCCCGTTCAAGTAATAGATCCCCAGGCATCCGGGCATTTCCAGCGCCCGCCTAATGATGTCTTCCGAGGGTGCGTCCGAGACGGTTTCCGGGCCGGTCTTATAGGTGCTGACTCTGGCGAACATCGTTCTTTCCTCCAATGATCCCGCGCTGGAACCCGCTTGCCGACTCGTCTCCAGGCCGCGGAGCGGACGAACCTGGCCGGGACCACGAGCTGCCTCCGCGACAGGCACCGCCGGGCGGTGCGGTTCCTCCCACCAGTAAGGACCCAATATCAGCCAACGCACAAGTACCTTTGTTGAGGTCACTGAGGTTTCTAGATCATTCTCATCCAGGTCCGCCGGGACGGCTGCAACTGAGGCAACGGCTCAACGTTTCCGGAGGTATTGGCATGAGGCAAACGGCACCCCTGCACGTGCCCGGCGGTTCAGGCTCGCGGCTGTTCCTGTTCGGTGCTCCGTTAGAGTTCAGCTATGTCCCCTTCGCTGCCGCCAGGCCTGCCGATCCTCCCCGACGAGCCAGATGACGAGCCAGATGAGGACAGCCCGGATGCCCGGAACGACGCCGATCCGGCGCCGTTCCCGATGTCCGAGGACGAGTTCGAGTCCGCGGTGAGCGATGCCCTGGACCGGATCCCGCCGGAGCTCGCGAAGACCATGGACAACGTGGCCGTCTTCATCGAGGACGACTACGCGCCGCAGCCGGGCGAAGATCCGGACACGGTTCTGCTGGGACTCTACGAGGGCGTGCCGCTGACCGAACGGGACTCCTGGTGGGACGCCGGCTCGCTGCCGGACCGCATCACCATCTACCGCCTGCCGATTCTGGACATTTGCGCCTCCCGTGAGGAAGTGATCGAGGAAGTCACCGTCACGGTGGTGCACGAGATCGCCCACCATTTCGGCATCAGCGACGAACGCCTGCACGAGCTCGGCTGGGGTTAGCCTTGGAGGCATGGGACACGACCACAGCCATTCGCACGGCATCACCGGCACCGGGAAGCACCGGAAGCGACTGATCGCCGTCCTCGGCATCACCGTCGTCGTCGTGCTGGTCCAGGCCGTCGGCGCCCTCGTGTCCGGCTCCCTGGCACTGCTCGCCGACGCCGGGCACATGCTCTCGGATGCCGCCGGCGTCTTCATCGCCCTGCTGGCCGCCTGGATCGCCGCACGCCCCGCGAGTGACCAGCGCACGTACGGGCTGCAGCGCGCCGAGGTGCTCGCGGCACTGGCCAACGCACTGGTCCTGATCGTGATCTCGGTCGTCATCTTCACGGAGGCCATCCGGCGGCTCGGGTCGGCCCCCGAGGTGCAGACCGATGTCATGCTCTTCGCTGCCGTCCTCGGCGCCGTGGCCAACCTGGTGTCGCTGCTGATCCTGCGCGGCGCCCAGAAGGAAAGCCTGAACGTGCGGGGCGCCTACCTGGAGGTCCTGGGGGATCTGCTCGGGTCGATTGCCGTCATCGCCGCGGCGATCGTCATCATGGTCACCGGGGTCCAGGCCGCGGACACCATCGCCTCCCTCCTCATCGCCCTGATGATCCTGCCGCGGGCCTGGCACCTGCTCCGCGATGTGGTGGATGTCCTCCTCGAGGCGACCCCCAAGGGCGTGGACGTCCGGATGATCCGTGAACACATCCTCGCCGTCGAGGGGGTGGAGTCCGTCCACGACATCCACATCTGGACCATCACCTCCGGGGTCCCGGTCTTCTCCGCCCATGTGGTCGTGGAGGATGCCGAACTGGGCGCCCGCGGGGCGGACCGGATCCTGGACAAGCTGGGCGGCTGCCTCGGCTCGCATTTCGACACCGAACACTGCACGTTCCAGCTGGAACCGGCCAGCCATTCGGAGCATGAGTCCCACCAGCACGCCTGACGCGCACCAGGGATTCCCGGCCGGGAATCGATGAGCAGACAGTGCCATCTGCTGCCTCCGTCTGTACCGGAATGAGAAGCACGCCGAGATGAGGAGGAGAGTTGCCCGGACAACTTCACCCCGAGCACCATTCCGCTGCCGCGGCATCCGAGCAGACACGACGAAGTCGAACGATGGTCCGTCGCACGTCGAGTCGGAGATCTCGGCCCTTCGGAACGACGTGGAGAAGTTACGGACGGAATCACATCTGACGCGGGCGCGAGCCGCTGCGGAATACCTGCACGCCAGTGCAGCACGAGATCAAATCACAGCGACGGTAGTAGCCGCAGAAGTTCCGTGCGGCCAGCTGTACTTACCTGTAGCTACAGCCGCAGCTCGACCCTCGCCTCCGGAATGCCGGTCTTTTCCGATCTGCGCGGTGCGGCTAGGACAGCACGTCCTTGGTGACGAACCTGCCGTAGGCGAGCGCGCCGAAGACGGCGACGTACCCGCCCTGCAATCGGCCATCTGCGAAATGGCACCAGTTGGTCAC
>JBDTQQ010000162.1:0-5946 GCA_039932075.1 Pseudarthrobacter sp.
ATGATCACGAACTCTGCGGGCAGGGTGACGCGGGTGTCGCCGTCATAGTGGTTTACCCAGTCCCAGCTGGTCCAGGTGGCGGGTTCGCCGCCGCTCAGTGGTGTCAGGACGGTGGAAACGTAGCGTTCGATCCCCGCGGCGAGGCCGTTCCAGCCCGGGTAAATGTCCTCGAGATGGAACAGGGAAACCTTGTGATGGTTCCGCAGCCGAGCAGCCAGTTCGATAGCCAGAGTGGTCTTGCCTGCGCCGGATCGCCCGTCGATGGCTATAATCACAGGTGCGGGGGTCATGAAATAGAGCGTACCTGCTGCTGCCTCTGCTGCTGGGTTCCGCGGCGGAGCGCAGTCCGAACGTACTCGACGATCCCCGGCACCGCGCCGTGGATCTGGTGCCAGACGGCGTCAAAGTCGGCGTGCCCGCCGTACCAGGGATCCTCGATGCCCTGGTCCAGCAGATCAATGCCGGCAACGGCGGGGTCGAAGCTGCGGAGCAGGCGCACCTTGTCCATGGACTCGCAGTCCGGCGCCGCATCGCGGAGCCATGCGTAGTGGTCAACGTCCAGGGCCAGAATCAGGTCGCGCTCACGGAACCAGGACACCTGCCACTCGCGGGCAACGTGGTGCTGTGACGTGAGTTTGGTGATAGCCAGCCTCCGGGCCGCCCGCGGATCAATGGGCCACCCTACCTCGTAGCCGGTGGTTCCCGCCGAGTCCACGCTCACCTCCGCGCCCAGCCCCTCCGCCCGGAAGGCCGCAGCCAGCATGATTTCGGCCATCGGCGACCGGCAGATATTTCCGGTGCACACGGCAACGATCCGATACGTGCTCGACGATGAGTTCATGAAGCTAAGGATGCGTGGAGTTGGACATCTTTGGCTAGTGGGAATTCACGAGACTTTACAAACCTGTGAACCTTTTGTCAGTTCAAGTCAAACGTGAGCGGACGCCGGCGGTTGTTGAGTTGGGCGGCTAAGCGGCGGTCCTAGTGGATCACGGCGAGGAGAACGCCCACTGCGACAAACAGGACCCCGAAAATCCTGCTGAGGACTTTCTGGCCGTGGGCGTTGTAGGTGAAGCGCTGGAACGACTTGGCAGCCAACGCAAAGAAGAACCACATGACCATGATGTCGATCACCACCACCGTGGTGGTGAGTACCGCATACTGCGGCAGGAGCGGCTGTTCGGGCCGGATGAACTGCGGCATAAAGGCGAGGAAAAAAACGATGGCCTTGGGGTTGAGGAGGTTGACCCACAGGCCGCGCCGAAACATGGACCAGGCCGGCTCGTTCCTGAGGGCAGCCGCCTGTTCCTGATCCAGGTCCGGTTTGCTCAGGAACTGGCGGATACCCAGGTAGACCAGGTAGGCGGCGCCGGCGTAGCGGATGACGTTGAAGGCCACCGGTGAGCTGGCCACCAGGACGCCGACGCCGAGCGCCACGATCACCACGTGGATCACCAAGGCTGCCTGCTGGCCAAGGATCCCCCAGATGGTGCGGCGGAACCCCGACGTCAGGGAGTTGCTCATGGTGTTGATGGCACCGGCTCCCGGCGTGAAGCTGATCAGGACGCCGGCGCCCGCAAGCGCGAGCCAAAGGGAGAATTGCACCTCCCAAGTTTAGTGGCGGTTCACCACAGGGTAGTCACGGGTTCAAAGGCCTGGAGATCTTCATCTGCTGTCACCAGCGTCAACCCCTCGACCATGGCCTGGGCCGCGAGGATCCGGTCGAAAGGATCCTTATGCTCCCAGTCCAGCTGGCCGGCTGCCAGTGTGTGAGGTGCGGAGACGGGGAGTTCTGATGCGTAGAGGTGGGCCACCTGCCGGGCGAAGCTGGTCACGATCGCAGCGCCGGACGGAAGCTTGCCCTGGCGATGTTTGTGTGACAGTTCGTATGCCGTCACGGGGGAGACATACACCTGGTTTTCCAGTTTCGAGATGGCGCTCCTGGCCTTGCTGGAGAGGCGTTTCGGTTCTGAAATAGACCACAGGAAGACATGGGTGTCCAGCAGCAACTGCGTCATTCGGCAGCCCCCATTTCCTCGTCCGTCCACGGTTCGTAGAACGCGTCGGGAACGTGGAGCGGACCCAGGAACCCGAGCTCGCGTTTGTGCGGGCGCTCGATCTTCACCAACCGGGCAACCGGCCGTCCGGCCTTTGCGATCACCACATCTTCGCCCCGCTCAACCAGGTTCAGCAGTTCCGATAGCCTCGTTTTGGCATCCTGCACGTTGTATTGCCCCATGTTGACCAAGTCTAGTTGGTCAACTTCGGCTGTGTAAGGCTCAGCCCGGTATTCGTTCTCGCCGCAGTAGCTCATGGCTCGACGCTATGGCCCGGGCGGTGCCGAATGAACCCCCGGCCTCACCTATGTGGAAAAACCAGCCTGTCCGTGGATTTACGCCCGTGCGATGACCTCGCCGTTGGGAATGAGGAACCAGCCGTCGTCGGTGGATCCCCAGCGGTGCCAGCCCGCGGAGATCCGCGCGAGGTCCGCCGCGTTGGCGAAGCCATACTCCAGCGCCTGGTCCGCGAAGGCCGAATGCAGCACCCGCTCGCCCCACACCCGCGCCTGCCACCTCCGCTGCTGCCCGGTGGCGTAAAGCCAGTTACTGCTGGTGGGTGCCACGTCGGTGAAACCCGCGGACTGGGCCCAGGAGACCAGGCGGCGTCCGGCGTCGGGCTCGGCGCCGTTGCGGCGCGCGATCTGCTGGTACAGGTCCATCCACTCGTCAAGTTCCGGCAGGGACGGGTACCAGCTCATGCCGTGGAAGTCCGCGTCCCGTACGGCCACAATCCCGCCGGGCTTCGCCACGCGGCGCATTTCCCGCAGCGCCTCCACCGGGTCGGTCAGGTGCTGCAGCACCTGATGGGCGTGGACGACGTCGAATGTCTCGTCTTCGAAGTCGAGGTCATAAATGTTGCCCGCCACGAACTCCGCGTTGGTTACACCGCGTTCGGCGGCGAGCGCCGTGGCCTGGGCGATGATGTCCGGCGACCTGTCCAGGCCGGTTACCTTCCCCGGCGCCACCAGTTCCGCGAAATCGCAGGTGATGCTCCCTGGCCCGCAGCCGACGTCGAGTACGGATGTCCCGGGAGTGAGGTGCGGGATGACAAAGGCCGCGGAATTTTCCGCAGTCCTGGAAGCGTGGGCACGGACCACGGACTCGTGGTGGCCGTGCGTGTACACATCGTCGTCTTCGGGCTGCTGCGCACTCATAACCAAACGCTACCGCCGCGGTGGCATGAATGGGAGAAGTCTTAAAGCGGGTTCCACCCAACTGGGTAGCAGCGAGTGTCGTTTTGATCGCCCAAAACGACACTTACTGCTACTGGCTTGGGGCTTGCCCCGGTGGGCTGGGCGGGGAAGCGGGGCCGCCGCCGGATGCATCGTGACGGGCAGCCACGGTTGCCTCCACCATGGCGGTCATAAAGCGCGTGACCAGCTCCAGTTCCTCGGGGGAGAAAGCAGCCAAGGCGGCTCCCATGTGGCGGGACAGCGGCATAAACATGGCACCGCCGTCCTGGAAGGCTTTTGGCGTCATGCGGAGCTGGACCTGCCGGCGGTCCGACGCGTGCCGTTCGCGGACCACATGGCCGGAGTTGTCCAGCCGGTCGATGAGGGCAGTAGTGGCCGGAGAACTGAGGTGCAGTTCCTTCCGCAGGACCCCGGGCGTGACAACGAGGCCCTTGGCGGTATGGCGCATGATGACAGCCAGAGCATTCAGGTCGGTGCGGTGCATGTCATTCCGCGCCCCGGCGGAGTCGACGTACCGGTTGGCTTCCAGCGTGAAGTCCTGTAGCAGGCGGATGAGGGACTGGGGGGCGGAGCCAGTCGGGCGCTCGAACGGTTGGTCCGTCATGTTCCGCCTCCTCCGTTCGCTGGTGGGTCCTAGATCTGGCGTGGTGCTGGTCCACTTTGGTGCCTTGACGGATATTACTGCAGCGACGCCGTCCGCGAGCCTTCCGGCCTCGAACTGCAGGTCAGCAACAAAATTGCATGACTGTCACTTATCTCTATGGTGGAGATACTCTATGATGGAATCAATTGTACGCGTCCATTCCCAAGCCCCGAAGGAATCATGAAAACCAGTCCCCAACACAGCGCAAGGGTTCCGTTCTGGCTGCGCTGGCTCATTCCAGCGCTTCTGGTGCTTACGTGGCTGGCTGTCGCCGGCGTCGGCGGACCCACCTTCGGGCGCCTCAGCGAGGTCTCCTCGAACGACCAAGCGTCCTTCCTTCCCGCAAGCGCCGAAGCCACGGCCGCGCAGGAGTGGCAAACGAAGTTCCGGGATTCCAACGAAGTGCCTGCCGTCGTCGTGATAGAAAACGGGTCCGCGTTCACCCCGGCCCAGCTGGGCGAGGCCGCAGGCCTGAAAGTAGACCTTGAAGCGCTGAAGCTCGGCAGCACGGTGATCGGTCCTATCCCGTCCGGGGACGGCAAGGCCGTCCAGTTCATAGTCCCCGTCAACTCATCCGGCGAGCTGAAGGAGGCCGTCAAGGAACTGCGAACCACTGTTGGTGACGCCGCTCCGCAGGGCATGCAGACGTTCGTCACCGGACCTGCCGGCCTGGCTGCCGACCTCACCAGCGCCTTCGCCGGCATTGATGGCATCCTGCTGCTGGTCGCGTTGGGGGCCGTGTTTGTGATCCTCCTGATCGTTTACCGCTCCCTGCTCCTGCCGATCGCGGTCCTGCTGACGTCAGTTTTCGCACTGTGCGCGGCCATCCTGCTCGTGTTTGGAATGGCTAAACTCGGCTGGATCCAGCTGAATGGCCAGAGCCAGGGCATCCTGTCCATCCTGGTGATCGGTGCGGCTACGGATTATGCGCTGCTGTACGTGGCACGGTTCCGCGAAGCCCTGACCCACACGCGCAACCGGACCGCCGCCGTGCTGACAGCCTGGAAGACGTCAGTGGAGCCGATTGTGGCTTCCGGCGCCACCGTCATCATCGCCTTGCTCTGCCTGCTCTTTTCCGACCTGAACTCCAACAAGGGCCTGGGCCCGGTGGCGGCGGCAGGCATCCTCTGCGCGCTGTTCGCTGCACTGACCCTGCTGCCCGCACTGATGGCGCTCCTTGGCCGGGCCGCCTTCTGGCCGTTCCGCCCCAAGCTGGTCCCGGAGGATCAGCGGGAACCGGAGCTGGTCACGGGCCTGGAAGGGCAGAAGGGCATCTGGCGCGCCACGGGTTCGCTGGTCTCCCGCCGTCCGCGCACCGTGTGGATCGCTTCGGTCCTCCTGCTGCTGGTGGCATCGGCAGGCATCCTGCAGCTGAAGGCCAATGGTGTGCCGCAGACGGATGTCATCCTCACGGCGTCCAACGCCGTTGACGGCCAGGACGCGCTGGCGCGCCATTTCGACGCCGGCAGCGGCAGCCCCGCCGTCGTGGTTGCCGATGAAGGCAAGGCTGACGAAGTGCTCGCGAAGGTCAAAGCGGCCGACGGCGTGGGAGACGCCTACCTCCTGGCTGCAGGCAGTGTGCCCATCACCGGAGCCCCCGGGACTCCCAGCCGCCCCGACGTCCGTGACGGCAAGGTACTGATCAACGCCACACTCAACTACGCCGCGGATTCCATCGAGGCCGAGGACGTAGTGAAGGCGCTGCGTCAGGATGTGAAGGCGGTTGACGCCGGCGCGCTGGTGGGTGGCGTAACGGCAACGGCCCTGGATACCAACACCACGGCACAGCGCGACCTGGTGATCATCATCCCGGTGGTGCTGGTGGTCATCCTCTTGATCCTGATGCTCCTGCTCCGCTCCGTGGTAGCGCCGGTTCTGCTGGTGCTCTCTGTGGTGTTGTCCTACGGCGCCGCAATGGGCGTCTCGGCCCTGGTGTTCAACAACCTGCTGGGCTTCCCCGGGGCGGACGCCACGGTGCCGCTGTTCGGATTCGTCTTCCTGGTTGCCCTGGGCGTGGACTACAACATCTTCCTGATGAGCCGGGTCCGGG
>JBDTQQ010000163.1:0-5934 GCA_039932075.1 Pseudarthrobacter sp.
AAATCCCGTTGCCCACGGTCTTCTCGAATTCGTCCTCGAAGCCATCCACGGCGGCGGAAATGTTGAAAGTCCACTCCGTTTTCGGCTTGATGAAGTCAAGGGCGGCCTGGGCATCGTCTTCATCATGCTGGACGCCGTATGGCAGGCGGACGGCAACGAAGTTCGCGTCCACGCCCTCGGCCCCAAGCTCCTCCACCGCCAGTTGGGCCAGGCGCCCGGCGAGCGAAGAATCCAACCCGCCCGAGATGCCCAGCACAAAGCCTTTCGTGTGGGTTGCCCGGAGGTATTCCTTCAGGAAATCCACGCGCTTGCGCACCTCCCCGGCAGGATCAATCCGGGGCTGCACGCCCATTTCTTCAATGATGGTGGCTTGGAGTTCGCGCATGTGATCCAGCCTAGTCAGCCGTGTCAACAACGCTCAACTGTGTCCTTGTGGAGGGGGCGTGCCGCCGGAAAGCGCCGGGTTACAGCATGAATCGGCCGGCGCCGGGTGAACCACGGACCGGCTTTACTATGGACCCGGCTGAACTATGGACCCGCCGGCACCGGCCCGGTGGAGCCGCGCACCGTGAGGTGCGTGGGCATCAGGGAACGGCTGCGGCTGCCGCCGCCGGCCAACGGGTTCAGCTGGGCCAGCAACATGGACACGGACACGCGGCCTGCCTGCTCGATTGGGGACGCCATGGTGGTGAGCGGGGGATTGCAGAAGTCCGCACCGAAGATGTCGTCGCAGCCCACCACGCTCATGTCCTCCGGGACCCGGATGCCGCGTTCACGCAGCCGCTGGAGCATGCCGATGGCGATGAGGTCGTTGAAGGCGATGCACGCCGTCACGCCCGAGTGGACCGCTGCATCGGCGGCAGCCGCACCCGATTGCGTCTTGGGGGCAAAGGGACCGAGCCGGCGCACCTCCACGCCACGGTCCTCGGCGGCGGCGGCCAGCGCATTCCAGCGCAGGGTACTCGACTGAGACGTGAGGGGGCCGGCCATATAGGCAATGCGGGTGTGGCCGAGGGAAATGAGATGGTCCAGGGCCTGGCTGGTGGCCGAGGGCGTGTCAATGACCACCGCCGGAACCCCGGCTACGTCCCGGTTGATGGTGACAATGGGAATCTTCGCGGCCGCGGCCAGCAACGCCTCGTCACTGAGCCTGGATGCCGTCACAATGATGCCATCGGCGCTCTTGCGCAGCTGCTCCATGCTGCTGGCCTCAACCTCGTCCGACTCCTCTGTGTCCACGAGCAGTTGGGTGTAACCGGCCGCTTTAAGCTGCAACTGGGTGCCCCTGATCAGATCGAAGTAGAACGGGTTGGTGATATCAGGCACCAGAACGCCTACGGCGCCTGTGCGGCCGGAGCTCAGGGCCTTCGCCTGGCTGTTCGGAGTGTAGTTCAGCTCTGCGGCTGCCGCTTCGATGCGTACGCGGGTACGGACGTTAACCCTGTCCGGCGTGGAAAGCGCGCGTGAAACGGTGGACGCGGCCACCCCGCACATGGCGGCGATGTCGTGGATGGTGGCAGGACGCTCTGTTCCGGCTGCTTGCATCGCCATGGCGTTCCTCTCTGAACGGGACAATACGGGCACTGTGACGACAGCCACAGCCCTGATGCTCTTAGATTGCCACAGGATGTCAACATTTGGCAATCGGTTGTCATCAATTGGGCGGGTGTCTAGACTTAGTGCAGAACCTTGTGAAGCAAGTCACCCCGCGCGCCGGAGCGGCACCCAGGCTGTCCGGCCGCGGCAAACCCTAGGAGATCCCTGTGACTGCAACATCCAGCGCAGCATCACCCACCGCCTGGCAGCTCTCCGGATTCGGCGACGAGGTAGATCCTGATCCGGCAGTCCAGGCCGCTGTCATGCTTGCCCTGGGCGCCAGCTACATCGAGGTCCGCAGCGCCTGGGGCGTAAACGTCTCTGAACTGACGCCCGAGCAGGTGGCCGAGCTTAAAGGAATCCTCGACGCCAAAGGACTGAAAGTCTCCGCGGTGGCAAGCCCCATCGGCAAGGTGGACATCAGCCTGCCGGTTGAGCACGAAGTGGAGCGCCTGCGCCAGATCATCTCCGTCGCCAAGGGGCTGGACACCAAATACATCCGCATCTTCTCCTTCTACCGGAGTGCAGCCCAGACGCCGGAAGGAATCCGCGACGACGTCATCACCCGCATGCGGGCACTCGCCGCCGAAGCCGAAAGCGCCGGCGTCGTACTTCTGCACGAAAACGAAAAGGACATCTACGGCGATACCCCGCAGCGCGTCCTGGACATCATGGAATCGGTCAATTCCCCGGCCCTGCGTGTTGCCTGGGACAACGCCAACTTCGTCCAGGTGGGGGTCCGGCCGTACACCGACGGCTACGCCATGCTCCGCCCGTACCTCGAGTACCTCCAGATCAAGGACGCCATCATGGCCACGGGTGAAGTTGTCCCCTCCGGACAAGGCGACGGCGAACTGGACGCCACCGTCGCGGCCCTCAAGGCGGACGGTTACACGGGCTTCGCCTCGCTGGAGCCGCACCTGGCCATCCAGCATGAGCTGGGCGGCTTCTCCGGGCCGGTTGCCTTCGGTGTCGCCGCACGAGCCTTCGCCACCCTTGCGGCCAAGAACGGAATTGAACTTTCGTGACGGGGCTCAAGGCCGCGGTCATCGGCTGCGGTGACGTTTCCGCGGTCCACTTCGAAGCCATCACAAAGCTCGACGGCGTCCGGCTGGCGGGGGTGTGCGACACAGACCCCGGCCGCCTCGCCGCTGCCGTTGCTGCCTTCGGTGTTCCGGGCTTCGCGGACCATGCCAGCCTCATTGAGGCCGTGGGGCCGGACGTTGTGCACATCACCACGCCGCACAACACCCATGCCGCGATTGCCGCTGACTGCCTGGATCAGGGCGTTAACGTCATTGTGGAGAAGCCGCTGGCACATACCCTCGAGGAGGGCCGCCGGCTGGTGGAAGCCGCCAAGGCAAGTTCCGCGAAGATCGCCGTCTGTTTCCAGAACCGCTACAACTCCACCGCCCAGGCCATGCACTCACTTCTGTCCTCCGGTGAGCTGGGTGCTGTATTGGGCGCCTCAGCCACCGTGATGTGGCACCGTGACGCGGACTACTACCGCAGCCGGCCCTGGCGCGGCACCTGGGCGGGTGGTGGTGGGGGGCTCATGATGAACCAGGCCATCCACACTGTTGACCTGCTGCAATGGCTGGTGGGCGACGTCGTATCGCTGTCCGGCAATGCGGCCACCAGGTTCCTGGGCGAAACCATTGAGGTGGAGGACACTGCGGAGTTCGTGGCGGAGCACGCCAGCGGTGTCCGCAGTGCTTTTTACGCCACCCTGGCCAATGCCGTGAACGCGCCCGTCACCTTGGATATCGTCACGGAAAAAGCCACGCTGAGCCTGCGGGGCGACCTGACCGTCACCTACGCGGACGGCCGGGTGGAGGTAATGCCCGAGTGCGTGGTGGAGTCCGGCGGGCGTACCTACTGGGGCGTCTCCCACGAGCTGCTCATCAGCGACTTCTACAGCCGGCTCGGGGAAGCCGGGCCCTTCTGGATAGACCCGGAGGAAGCGGAAAAGTCCTTGCGGATCGTGAAGGAAATCTACCGCCAGAGCTACCCGGACGCGGTCGAGAAGGTCGGCTGAGCTGGCCTCCGTGCTTGCCCGCTTCCCCGGTGCCGGATCCGGACCGCCAGGAGAAGCGCCGCGCCGACCGCCACCGCCTGCTCGAGGAGCAGCGGCAGCAGGCCGAACAGGCCGGCGTCCCCGCCAAAGGATCGTGCCAAAACTAGCTCAACAGCAACAGCAACAGCAACAGCAACAGCAACAACAACAACGGAGGAATGACGTGGCCAAAATTGGCGTACAGGCAATGATGCTGAGGGACAGCTTCGCCGAAGCCGGGGCATTCGAAACGCTCCGCAAGGTCAGCGAGATCGGCTACAACGCCGTCGAGATCTCCCAGATCCCGATGACGCCGGAGAACGCGGCTGAACTGGACCGTTCCCGCACTGAATTGGGCATGGACATCGCAGCACTTTCCGTGGCCATGGAGACTCCCGCGGGGCGCCCCGGCGATTCGCTGGCGGAGCATTTCGACAAGATCGTGGATGACGCCAAGCGCCTGGACTCGAAGTTGCTGCGGATCGGCATGCTGCCGTTCACGGCGATGACCTCGATTGGGGCAGTGATTGACTTCGCCAAGCAGGCCAACGACTACGCCGAACGCCTCCAGGAACAGGGCCTGAACCTGTACTACCACAACCACCACATCGAATTCGCGAAGTTCGACGGCACGTACATGCTGGACATCATCGCCGAAAACTCCCCGGCCATGGGCATGGAAATTGACGTGCACTGGGTACAGCGCGGCGGCCTGGACCCGGTCCGCACCCTGGAAAAGTACGCAGGCCGCACGGCCATGGTCCACCTCAAGGACTACCGGATCGGCGTCATGCCGGAGTCATCCTTGGGGCTGCTGGATTCCGGGGACTTCGCCGGCTTCATGACCGAGTTCAAGAACGTTGTCCAGTTCGCCGAAGTGGGTGAAGGCAACCTGGACTTCGCCTCCATTATCCCGGCCGCGCAGGCTGCCGGCGCCGAGTACCTGCTGGTGGAACAGGACGAGCTCTACGGCCGAACCGTCTGGGAAGCGCTGCAGACCTCCCACGACAACCTCGTTGCGCTGGGACAGGCCGAACTCTTCTAGCCGGACCGAGCTTGGTTTCGACAAGCTCAACAAACGAAAGCTCAACCAACGAAGAAGGAAGACTACTGTGACCAAGAAAGTACGCCTTGGCATCATCGGCCTGGGCCAGCAGGGCGGTGCCTACGCCAAGTTCATCACGGACGGACTGGTCCCCAACATGGAGATCGGCGCCATCTGCGACATCGATCCGGCCAAGAAGGAACTGGCCGCTGCCACGTACCCGGACGCGCCGTTCTACGATGACTACATCGCCATGCTGGAAAGCGGCGACGTTGATGCGGTAGTCACCTGCGTTCCGCACTTCCTGCACCCTGAGATGGGCATCGAGACGCTCAGGCGCAATATCCACGCATTGGTTGAGAAACCCGCCGGCGTCTACACCAAGCAGGTTAAGGAACTGAACGAGTTCGCCGCCACCAAGCCGGAACTGACATTCGGCATCATGTTCAACCAGCGCAACAACCCGCTGTACCAGAAGCTCAAAGAGATCGTGGAGAACGGCGAGATCGGCAAGGTCCGCCGGACCAACTGGATCATTACCACCTGGTGGCGGCCGCAGGGCTACTACAACTCCAGTGAATGGCGTGCCACGTGGGGAGGGGAAGGCGGCGGCGTCCTGGTCAACCAGGCACCGCACCAGCTGGACCTGTGGCAGTGGATCTGCGGCGTGCCGAAGTCGGTTTACGCGAAGGTGGCCTTCGGCTTCCGCCGCGATATCGCCGTCGAGGACGAAGTGACCGCGGTGGTTGATTATGGAGATGGCGTTACCGGCGTCTTCGTCACAGCCACGCACGACCTCACCGGGACGGACCGCTTCGAGATCCTGGGCGACCAGGGCAAGATCGTGGTCGAAAACAGCAAGACCGCCACCGTGACCCGCCTTTACAAGCCGGAGCGTGAGCTCAGCGAAGGCATGGACATGGACGACGTCCGCAAGCTCTTCATGGGCGAACTGAACCCGGAACAGTACTACACCACCGAGGTCATCGAGTTCGAGTCGGCCTGGGGTGCCCAGCACTCCGGCGTCCTGGAAAACTTCGCCGCCAACATCCTGGATGGTATTCCGCTGCTCGCTCCGGGCTCGGACGGCATCAATGGCGTGCGCCTGGCCAACGCCATCCACTTGTCGGCCTGGACCGGCAAGGAAGTCGGCCTGGACTTCGACGAGAACGAGTTCCTGGCAGAGCTCAACAAGCGCATCGCCGAAGAGGGCAAGTTTGCGCAGCGCACGTAACCT
>JBDTQQ010000164.1:0-5895 GCA_039932075.1 Pseudarthrobacter sp.
ACCAACGACCTTCTGCTCCGGAGGCAGACGCTCTATCCCCTGAGCTACGAGGGCAATTCAGGATCCTGCCGATGCTGGCGGGACGTCCTAGAGCTTAGCAGGAAGGTGGCCCGCAATGAAAAACGTGGCCCCGCGAGCCGCCTCAGCGCGAATAGTCCGCAATCCACCGGTGCGCCGAAACCTCAGTAGCCGGAAAACGAGTCCACATGCACCCGGCGCGCACCTGCATTCCGGGCCGCAAGTCGCAGCGAAGCGACGCTCGCGGGGGACCCCGAAACGTAGACGGCGCGCTCTGCAATATCCGGAACAAGAGCCCTAAGTGACAGCCCGTCCAGCCGGGACCCGGGGGCAGCTCCCTCCGGCACCGCAGTCCCGGCGTCGGTGATGAACGACGGCGGGATGGAACCATCGGCGAGGCGGGCAACGATCCGCGCACCGGACGCCTCCAGCTCCCTGGCGTAGGCGATCTCCTCGGCGTTCCGTGCCAGTAGCAGGAGAACCACATTCCGGTCCCGGCCCGCACCTGACGTTAGGTGCGCTAGGTACGGCGTGATGCCGATGCCGGCGGCGATAAGCAGCACCGGCGTACGCGGGTCGCGGGGCAGCACAAAATCGCCGCCCACGGATGTGGCCGCCACATGGTCGCCGGGATTCAGGGCCAGGAGTACTTTCTTGGCCGCCGAAAGCGGCTCAGACGTCCGCACTCCGAACGTCACCGTCTCCGAACCCGGGGCGCTGGTCAGACTGAACACCCGGCGTCGGCCTTTGCCGTCCGACTTGGCGTGCGGCAGGTCCAGTTCCATGTACTGCCCCGACACAAAGTGGACCGGACGGGATGGGTGAAAGACGAACTCTGTGGTGCTGGGCGTCAAAGCCCGGGAGCCCGTGAACGTCAGCGTCATGCCGGCGCGCTGGCCCACCACAAACGCCAGCAGGTTGCCTGCCAGCAGGGCCAGCTCGGGGGAGTTGGCAATGAACCCGAAGTTGTAAGGCACCGCAAAAACCACACCAACAACGGCGGCAAGCGCGAGCTGCTGCCAGCGGCGCGGCGGCAGCGTCAGCGGCTCGGTGAGCATAAAGCCGACGAAAAAGAGCAGCGGCCGCTGCGCCAGGGCCTGCCAGAGCGCACCTCCCAAAGTCACCCCCGCCTGCAGCAGTTCCGAGGTCACAATCGAGGTGGCTGCCACGAGGAAAACTCCTGCCATGAGGAACTTCCGGGTGCGGTACAGCACCAGCAGAATGCCTGGTACCAGGAGCCACAACATGGCGGGGGTCGCTGCCCACCAGGTGGCGACGTTCAGCCCCGTCAGCCCGGTCACGAATGCCCCGGTGACGGCCGGGTTGAAGATGTGCCGGCCCCGCCAGGCGAGCGCGTATTTGGAGGCGGAAGCCAGCACGCAGGCCAAGGCCACACCCGCCACGTCCATGGGCACAAACGAGGGCCAGAAAAGGAAGTACAGCAGCAGACCAGTGATCAGCGACGACTCCGAATGCGGCCGCACATGGAACAGCGCGGCCAAGGCCCGGTTGGAGGCATAAGTCAGGCCAAGGCACAAGGCCAGGTGCACCAGCATTTGGGGGATGCCGAAGGTCAGCCAGCCCAGGGCGTCAAGAAGGAGGCTGTACACGGCAAGGGCCGCGAGCACCAGCAGGATCAGCCGGTACATCGTGTACTTGCCCAGTAAACTGTCCAGCCGGCCGGCAGGCGAAACAGCCGTGGGGGTATTTACGGGGCTCATGTAAACAGTGTCCCTTCAAATCCGGCCGAATAGGCGGCACTTCCATCCGAAAATACGGTCAACCAGGAATAATCGAAAGTACGCTCCAAGGCGGCGCCGGGAACGAAAAACAGGGCCGTGGCCAGCGCGTCCGCCAGCATGGTGCTCGCCGCCATGGTCCAGGTGGCCACGGCCGTGGTGACGGGCTGGCCTGTGGTGCCGTCGAGGACATGATGCAGCCCGTCGCCCCACACCCGGCGGTTAGCGGCGGAAGCACATAACGCGCCGCCGGAAACCGGAACCGTGCCGATGGCTTTGGTTGAATCGTACGGGTGCTCCAAAGCGACGGTGATGACGTCCGGACCGCAATACAACAGGTCTCCGCTGGCATCAATGAGGAAGCTCTCGTGGGCGTGCGAACGTAACTCGGCGGCCAGGAGATCCACCAACTGGCCCTTCCCGGCGGCGCCGATGTCCAGCACAACGGGCACATGGTTGGTGAGGACTGTGCCGTCCCAGTCCAGGGCGTCCTCCCAACGGGGTGCAGGCATGGGCGGGCCCGCAGGCCGCAGTGAGTAGGCGGCGTCGTAGCCCATCCGCTCCAGGCTGCCGCCGACCAGCGGCGTCATGGCCCCTGCCGAGAGTTGGTACAGCGTCCGGTACAGCCGGCCAAGCGGCGCAGCCTCCGGCGGAAACTCATGCCGCCCCGGCTCGCGCGCCATGGCACTGACGGTTGAATCCGGCCGGAACCGTGACCACTCGCCGTCGTACGCTTCCACCACGGCGAGAAGCCGTGCGCGGACGCTGGTCTGCAGCGGCCGCGGCGTGGCGATTTCCCAACGGGTGCCGATCCCGTCGAAGCAGAACTCCTCCCAGCCGGGCTGAGGCACGGCCTACTGGGCCTCCGACTTGATCTTTTCTACCGCCTGGTTGAACCCGCCGCTGGTCAGGGAGGAGCCTGCAACCTTGGACACCGTCAGCTCGTCAATGCTCTTGCCCACCACCTGGGAGGCGATTCCGCCGGCGAACTCGCCCTGGAACTTTCGGGTGTTCGGGTTGGAGGGGTGCTGGGTGATGTTGACGGCCGTGACCGTACCGGAGGCGAGCGTCAGTTCCACGCCCACCGTTTCGGTGCCGTTCGGGGACACATACGTGCCGTCCGCGCTGTACGTCCCGTCCTGGTAGACGGAACCGCTGCCGGCCAGGGATGACGAGGTGCCGGACGGCGGGGTTGCGCCTGCGGAACTGGTGCCGGCTGAGGGCGCGGTTGCCCCCTGTGTTGCCGTCGGCGCGCAGCCGGCGACTGTTCCGGCGAGGGACAGGCCGGCGATTCCGGCGAAAACACTCTTGCGGACTGACGGTCTCATCACGGGGCTCGCTTCGTGGGCTGGGTGCTTACGGTGTACTCAACGTCGGACTCAGCGTAATGGTTCACCCTGTGAGCCCGGCGCGAGGCCTGAACCCGCCGCGAGGCCACTTGGGCCAGCAGGCTTCCCCGCTGGGGCGTCCAGGTCACCCAGCGGGGATCAAATTCCTCCACGTGCCGGGCGCCGGTAGGCTAGAGGGGTGACTCCCGAAGAACTCTCCCTCGCCATATCCGCCTGCCTGAAAGATGCCGTCGCCGCCGGCGAAATCGGACTTTCCGCCTCAGCAGTTCCTGCTGAGGTGCGTGTGGAGCGACCGAAGAACCGGGATCACGGTGACTGGGCCACCAATATCGCCCTGCAGCTCTCTAAGCAGGCCGGCACCAATCCGCGCGAGTTCGCCACCATCCTGAGCGCCCGGCTAAAGACCATCGACGGCGTCTCGGCCGTGGACATCGCAGGTCCCGGCTTCCTGAACATCACGGTGGACGCTGCCGCCGCCGGTGCCCTGGCAAAGGCCATCGTGGAAGCCGGCCCGGAGTACGGCACCAACGCCGCGCTCGCCGGCCATACCGTCAACATGGAATTCGTTTCGGCGAACCCGACCGGCCCGCTGCACATCGGCCACACCCGCTGGGCAGCTCTGGGCGACGCCATCGCCCGTGTCCTGCGGGCCTCCGGCGCCGACGTCACCGCGGAGTACTACATCAATGACGCCGGCACGCAGATGAACACCTTCGCCCAGTCGGTCTACAACCGGCTCCACGGCCTCCCCGTGCCCGACGGCGGTTACCCCGGCCAATACATCGCGGACCTCGGCCATGAGGTACTCAGCGAACACCCGGACATCCGTGAGCTGACTGAAGTCGCGGCGATTCCGGTGATCCGCGCTGCGGCCTACGAGGCCCAGATGAAGGACATCCAGGCCACGCTCGCGGATTTCGGCGTCGAATTCGATGTGTTCTTCTCCGAACAGGAACTGCACGACGCCGGTGCGATCGGAAGTGCCGTTGCCCGCCTTCGCGAGCAGGGCCACGTGTTCGACGACGGCGGTGCGGTCTGGCTGCGCACCACGGATTTCGGCGACGACAAGGACCGTGTCATGATCCGGGCCAACGGCGAGCCCACCTATTTCGCTGCCGACGCCGCCTACTACCTCTCCAAGAAGGACCGCGGCTTTACCGAGAAGATCTACCTTCTTGGTGCGGACCACCATGGCTACATCAACCGCCTCAAGGCCATTGCTGCTGCGGCCGGGGACGATCCGGAGCACAACATCGAGGTGCTGATCGGCCAGCTCGTCTCCGTCAACGGTGCCAAGCTGTCCAAGCGCGCGGGCAACATCATCGAGCTCAAGGACCTCATCGACTGGCTGGGCAAGGACGCCGTGCGCTACTCGCTGGCCCGCTTCCCGGCGGATTCGCCACTGACGCTGGACCCGGACCTGCTCAAGAAGCACAGCAACGAGAACCCTGTCTTCTACGTCCAGTACGCCCACGCGCGTACCCGCGGAGCGGCACGCAACGCCGTGGCTGCCGGTGTGGACCGCAGCGCTTTCGAGGCCTCGCTGCTGGACCATGCCACCGAAAACGAGCTGCTCTCCTACCTGGGCAGCTACCCCTCCATCGTGGCCAAGGCCGCCGAGCTGCGCGAGCCGCACCGCATCGCCCGCCACCTTGAAGTCATCGCCGGCGCCTATCACCGTTGGTATGACGCCTGCCGCATCGCTCCCATGGGTGACGAAGCCGTCACCGACGTCAACCGCACCCGCTTGTGGCTCAACGATGCCACCAGCCAGGTCCTTGCCAACGGCCTTGACCTCCTTGGCGTCTCCGCGCCGGAACGGATGTGATTCCCATGTCAGTGCAGCCTTCGACTTCCGCCGGTCACGAGTCGCCGTTGGCCCCTGATTGGCTTGCCGTTCCGGCCGATATTAACGCCCTGCACCAGCCGCTGTGGGCTCAGGACGTTGACCGGAACGACGACGGCGAACTCGCCATCGACGGCATCCCGGTCAGCGAGCTGCAAAGGCAGTACGGAACGCCGCTGTTTGTCATGAGCGAGAATGATTTCCGGGCGCGTGCCCGCGCCTTCACTGACGCGTTCAACAATGCGTTCGCCGACATCTGCGGCGGTGTGGACGTCTATTACGCAGGGAAGTCGTTCCTGTGCACTTCCGTGGTGAGGTGGGTGGAGGAGGAAGGCTTGCGGCTGGACACGGCCTCCGGCGGGGAACTGGCAGTCGCTGCCCGGGCCGGCATTCCCGGCGCGGACGTGGCGTTGCACGGAAACAACAAGTCCGACGGCGAAATCCATCGCGCCCTCGACATGAAACTTGGCCGGATCGTGGTGGACAGCCTCGACGAACTCCAGCGCGTCGCCAAGATCGCAGAAATCCGCGGCGAGCAAGCCAAGGTCATGCTGCGGCTTACCCCCGGCGTGCACGCCCACACCCACGAGTTCATCGCCACCGCCCACGAGGACCAGAAGTTCGGGCTCTCCATGGCGGAGGACACCACTGACCAGGCCGGTCTGTCAGCCGCGGAAGAGGCCGTGGCGGCAGCCACGAGCTATCCCGGCATTGACCTGCTTGGACTGCACTGCCACATCGGTTCCCAGATCTTCGAGCCGGACGGCTTTTCCCTCGCCGCCGAGAAGCTGCTCCGCTTCCTTGCCGCCATGCAGGAAAAGTACTCCATCGTGATGCCCGAACTGGACCTGGGCGGCGGCTACGGCATCGCCTACACCCCCGTGGACACCCCCCGCCCCGCAGCCGAGATCGCGCAGGCGATGGCCGCCGTCGTGCGTTCCAC
>JBDTQQ010000165.1:0-5877 GCA_039932075.1 Pseudarthrobacter sp.
GGTCGGTCAGGCGGCGAGGGCCAGGCGGCGCGGCCGGTGGGCCGCACCGCCCGACGCCCCTACGGCTTCGGACGCATGTCGTAGATGCGGCGCAGCTTGCCGTTGGACCGCTCCAGCGAGCCCGGATCCACTACGTCCACGGTGCACGAAGAACCCACGTGGATCTTGATTTGTTCCTGCAGGGCGCGGGCCGCCGTCGAACTTTGCTCAATGGTGACGGTTTCGCGGCGTTCAATCCGGACGGTCAGCCGGTCCATGCGCTGCCCCTCGGGGCGGGTGAGTTCCAGCTGGAAGTGCGGGCTGAGTTCGGGGATCCGCAGCGCGATTTCCTCGATCTGGGACGGGAAGACGTTCACGCCGCGCAGGATGATCATGTCGTCGCTGCGGCCGGTGATGCGTCCCATCCGGCGGTGAGCGGGCCGGGCAGTGCCGGGGAGCAGCCGGGTGAGGTCCTTGGTGCGGTAACGGATGACCGGCAGGGCTTCCTTGGTCAGCGAGGTGAAGACGAGTTCGCCGTGTTCGCCGTCGCGCAGGACGTTCTCTTTGCCCACCTCGGGCTTGAAGGGATCGATGATCTCCGGACGGAAGTGGTCCTCCCAGATGTGGCAGCCGTCCTGGGTCTCCACCGCCTCGCCGGCGACGCCCGGGCCCATGACCTCGGACAGGCCGTAGATGTCGCAGGCCTTGATGTTCATGGTGACTTCGAGTTCGTGCCGCATCTCCTCGGTCCAGGGTTCGGCGCCCAGGACGGCGAATTTCAGGGACGTGGAGGCGGGATCGATCCCCATTTTTGCCATGGCGTCGGCGATGGTCAGGAGATAGGTGGGCGTGGCCAGGATGGCGTCCGGCTGGAAGTCCTGGATGAGCTGGATCTGGCGTTCGGTCTGGCCGCCGGAGATGGGGATGACTGTGCAGCCCAGCGCCTCGGCTCCGGCGTGTGCGCCCATGCCGCCGGTGAACAGGCCGTAGCCGTAGGCATTGTGGACCTTCATGCCGGGGCGGATGCCGGACGCGCGGAAGCTGCGGGCCACCAGTTTGGCCCAGTCGGCGAGGTCCTGCTTGGTGTAGCCGACGACGGTGGGTCGGCCTGTGGTGCCGGAGCTGGCGTGCACGCGGGCTACTTCGGACTGCGGCACGGCGAACATGCCGAACGGGTATTCCTCGCGCAGGTCGTCCTTGGTGGTGAAGGGGAAGTTGCCCAGGTCGCTGAGTTCGCGCAGGTCGTTCGGGTGGATGCCGGCGGCATCGAACTTCCGCTTGTACAGCGGGACGCGGTCGTAGGCGTAGGCAACGGTGTGCTGCAGGCGGCTCAGCTGGAGTGCTTCGAGCTCATCGCGGGAGATGGTCTCTTCGTAGTCCAGGACGGCGTCACTGCCCGCTGCGGTTGCCTGAGGGGTGGGGGATTCGGGGGCATGGAGGGTCATGGTTTCCTACTTCTTGGGGATGGTTCGGCTGCGGCCGCGGAACTCGGCTATGAGTTCGCCTGGCTGACCGGCGTCAATCGGGGACTGGTGCTGCGCAGCGTCCGCGGCGAAGATTTGGATGTCGTACAGGCCGCTGCGTCCTGCACTCGACCGGCGGTCCGCCACGGCGGTGATCACCTGGCCGCGGTAGGCCGGTTTGAGGAAGTTGATGTCCACGCCGGCGGCCACCGTGATGCTGCCTTCGTCGCCAGGGCCCGGGTTCACGGGGTTGCAGGCCAAGGCGAAAGCGGTGTCGGCGAAGGCGAAGATCATTCCGCCGTGGGCCATGCCGAAGCCGTTGAGCATTTCCTGCCGGAGGGTCATGCGGATGGTGGCGTGGCCGTCCGTGAGTGCGAGGACTTCGATGCCCATCCATTCGGAGGCGTAGTCATTTTCCAGGATGGGGTGCGTTACCCCGGAGAGAGCTGCTTCAGTCATGCGTCATTGCCTCCAGCTTTATTTACCGAATGTTCATTAGGTAATCCCAAAAGGGGTGCCGGTGTCAAGGGTGCGGGGCGCCGGCTAATGTTTTCGCTTCATCAGCAGGTTGGTGATGCGGAGGGTGCAGAGCCGCTGGCCTGTGGCGTTGGTGATCAGCACCTCGTGGGTGGTCAGCGTGCCGCCGAGGTGGATGGGTGTGGCCGTGATGGTGATCAGGCCTTCGCGTGCGGAACGGTGGTGGGTGGCGGACACATCGACGCCCACCGCGGTCTTGCCCAGCGTGCTGGCGTGGATGACGGCAGCCCACGAGCCCACGGCCTCGCCGACGGCCAGGGAGGCGCCGCCGTGGAGCAGTCCGAACGACTGCCTGTTGCCCTCGACGGGCATCGTGGCCACCACGCGTTCGACGGATTCCTCGATGATCTTCACGCCCATCTTCTCGTCGAGTTCGCCGAGGGTGATTTTCCAGAGTTCATGCTCGGCGGGTTCCGCGGTTGCGTCGGGGCTGTTCATGGGCTCTCCTTGGTGCGGCATTGATCTTTCAGTGTGCAGCACACATCATTCATGTACTGTAGATATATTACCGAACGGACGGTCAGTAATGCGCTGGCCGGTTACCGTTTGTCCCCCTTTTTTGGAAGGACCCGTCAACGATGACCACCACTGCAACAGCTGAAGCCACCGTTAATACCGTCGAGACCGTTCCCAGTTTCGTGCAGGATTCGTGGTGGACGCCCGACGCCGATTCGGCCGCTTCCGCTGTCCCCGTGCGGGATGCGAGCACCGGCGAAGTCCTGGCCAGGGTAAGCGCGGACGGCCTGGACCTGGCCGCCGTCGTGGATTACGGCCGTACCACCGGCCAGGCGGAGCTCGGCAAGCTGACGTTCCACCAGCGTGCCCTCAAGCTCAAGGAGTTGGCGCAGTATCTGAACGGGCGCCGCGACGACTTTTACGCGCTCTCGGCCCAGACCGGCGCCACCAAGATCGATTCGATGGTCGACATTGACGGCGGGATCGGCGTGCTCTTCACGTTCGGTTCCAAGGGCCGCCGCGAACTCCCGAACTCCCAGGTGATCGTGGACGGCCCAATGGAGGTGCTGTCCAAAGACGGTTCCTTCGCCGGCGAGCACATCTACACCCGCGTCCCCGGCGTCGCCGTGCAGATCAACGCCTTCAACTTCCCGGTGTGGGGCATGCTCGAGAAGTTCGCCCCGGCCTTCATCGCCGGTGTGCCCACCATCGTTAAGCCCGCCACCCCCACCGGCTACGTCACCGCCGCGGTGGTCAAGGCGATCATCGAATCCGGCATCCTGCCCAAGGGTTCGCTGCAGCTGATTTCCGGGTCCGTCCGCACCATGCTGGACCACCTCGACTACCGCGACATCGTGGCCTTCACCGGCTCGGCCTCCACCGCCAACACGCTCAAGTCCCACGCCAATGTGGTCAAGGGCGGCGTCCGCTTCACCTCGGAAACCGACTCCCTGAACGCCTCGATCCTGGGCCCGGACGCAGTCAAGGGCACCCCCGAGTTCGACGCCTTCATCAAGTCCCTCGTCACCGAGATGACAGCCAAAGCCGGCCAGAAGTGCACCTCGATCCGCCGGGCCATCGTGCCCCAGGATCTGGTGCAGGATGTCATTACTGCCGTGGGGGACCGGATCCAGGAGCGCGTTGTCCTCGGCGACCCGCGCGCCGAAGGCGTCAATATGGGTGCCCTGGCTTCTCTGGAACAGCTCGCCGATGTGCGTGCAGCCGTCCAGTCCATGCTCGACGCCGGCGGCGAACTCGCCTACGGCACGCTCGATTCACCGAAGGTCACCAGTGCGGACGGCAGCGTCGGCGTCGTCGCAGATGGCGCGTTCATGTCCCCCGTGCTGCTGAGCTGGGCGGATCCGGAAGCCGAAGAGGTCCATTCACTGGAAGCCTTCGGTCCGGTGTCTTCGGTGATCGGTTACACGGACCTGGCTGACGCCGTCCACCTCGCCGCCCGCGGCGGCGGCTCGCTCGTCGCCTCGGTCTGCACCAACGATCCTGAGGTTGCCCGCGAACTCGTCACCGGCATCGCCGCCCACCACGGCCGCGTGCACATGCTCAACCGTGAGGACGCCCGCAGCTCCACCGGCCACGGTTCACCGGTCCCGCACCTGGTCCACGGCGGTCCGGGCCGCGCCGGCGGCGGCGAGGAGCTCGGCGGCATCCGCTCGGTGCTGCACCACATGCAGCGCACCGCGATCCAGGGCTCACCGAACATGCTGACCGCCGTTACCGGTGTCTGGCACACCGGGGCCGACCGCAACTTCACCCTCGAGACCGAGGGTCAGCACCCGTTCCGGAAGCCGTTGGCCACGCTGCACATCGGCGACGCAATGCGCTCGGAGCTGCGCGAGGTCTCGCTGGAGGAGATCACCAAGTTCGCGAACTCCACCGGCGACACTTTCTATGCCCACACCAACCAGGCGGCCGCCGAGGCCAACCCGTTCTTCCCCGGCATCGTGGCGCACGGCTACCTGCTGCTGGCCTGGGGCGCCGGGCTCTTCGTGGAGCCCGCGCCGGGCCCGGTCCTGGCGAACTACGGTCTGGAGAGCCTGCGCTTCATCACCCCCGTGGCGGCCGGCGACTCCATCCGCGTCACCTTGACGGCCAAGAAGATCACCCCGCGCGAAACCGACGAATACGGCGAGGTGGCCTGGGACGCGGTGCTGACCAACCAGAATGACGAGATCGTGGCCACCTACGACGTCCTCACGCTCGTGGAAAAGGGCTGAACAAAAAAGCCCCCGTCACTTGCCCCCATCCACTATCGGCCCATATACTGAACGAACGGTCGGTAAATAATTCAGCGCCTTTGAAAGGCCTTTGCTAGAGGAGCAACCATGGCAGTGCAGAATCTGCAGTCAGTGACCGCTGAACTGTCCCCGGAAGAATTGGAATCCGTTGCCCGGCGCGATGCCGAGGGCCAGGCAAACTTTGACCGCGTGATCGCCGACGATTCGCGGATCGAACCGAAGGACTGGATGCCGGCGGCGTACCGCAAGACCCTGCTGCGTCAGATCTCCCAGCACGCGCACTCGGAGATCATCGGGATGCAGCCGGAGGCCAACTGGATTTCCCGCGCCCCCAGCCTGAAGCGCAAGGCCATCCTGATGGCCAAGGTCCAGGACGAGGCCGGCCACGGGCTGTACCTCTACTCGGCCGCCGAGACGCTGGGCCAGTCCCGCGACGAGATGATGGACGCGTTGATAGCCGGCAAAGCCCGCTACTCGTCCATCTTCAACTACCCGGCACGCACTTGGGCGGACATGGGCGCCATCGGCTGGATGGTGGACGGCGCAGCCATCTGCAACCAGGTGCCGCTGTGCCGCGCCTCTTTCGGCCCGTACGGCCGCGCCATGGTGCGGGTCTGTAAGGAAGAGTCCTTCCACCAGCGCCAGGGTTTCGAGATCCTGCTGGAACTCGCCAACGGCACCCCGGAACAGAAGCAGATGGCGCAAGAGGCCGTGAACCGCTGGTACGCCCCGGCACTGATGATGTTCGGCCCGCCGGACGACGATTCGCCCAACTCCAAGCAGTCCATGGCATGGAACATCAAGCGCTTCAGCAACGATGAACTCCGCCACCGCTTCGTCGGCATGATGGCAGAGCAGGTCAAGGTCCTGGGCCTCACCCTGCCCGATGACCAGGTCCGCTTCAACGAAGAAACCAAGAAGTGGGAGCACGGACCGCTGGACTGGGACGAGTTCCACGAGGTCCTCGCCGGCCGCGGCCCCTGCAACGCCCAGCGGCTGGAACGCCGGAGGGAGGCGCACGACGACGGCGCTTGGGTCCGCGAGGCAGCCGCCGCCTACGCAGCAAAACAGTCAATGAAGACAAAGGAATACGCAGCATGAGCCCCCACGGCAACCCGGAAGTCCCGGCCAGCTCGGCCACCGAAATCAACCGCAGCGCGGAAAAGGTCAGCGCATCCGTTGAGCCT
>JBDTQQ010000166.1:0-5859 GCA_039932075.1 Pseudarthrobacter sp.
CACCGGGGTTTCGGAGAAAAAGGATGCCCTCGTGGTGGAGCATGCCGCCGGCGACGCAACGGCCCCGAATCCGGCCGGATCTGATCTTTGGGTTTCCACTGAAAGCGCGAGCGGTGAACTGGAATACTCGTGGACGCCGCCGGCGGATGGCGAGTGGACTCTGCTGCTGGCAACAGACGGCACCCAGCCCGCGCCGTCGTCGATCTCCATGACATTCCCGAACGACACGTCCACGCCGTGGGCTATCCCGCTGATGGTCATCGGCGGTCTCCTGATCCTCGCCGGCGTTGCCCTGGCCATACTCTCCGCACGCAAGCGCGATGGTGAAGGCACCGGTGGGGGCAGCCTGTTCGCAAGGCGCGCCCGGGCGAAGGCTGAGGCGAAGTCCGGCTCCCGGCTGGGCATGGTCTCCGGCAGCATGGTCACCGCCGCCGTAACCGCGGCAGTGGTGGCCGGAACCGGCCTCGCCGCTAACGCTGCCACCACACCCGCCCCGGCTCCCACCACGGAACCGGCCGCCGCTCCCGCCCAGCCGGCATCGCCCGTTCTCCTGGACGCCCAGTTCCGGCGCATCCTCGAGCAGGTCTCCAGCGCTACGGACGCTGGTGACGGCGCAAAGGATGCGGCCAAGCTCGCCGACCGCGTGGGCGGGACCGAGCTTGAGGTCCGCACCCAGAATTACAAGATCCGTTCCCAGGTGGGCACGTACGAGGCCCGGATGCCTGTGCGCTCCACCAAGCTCCTTACCACCGTGGTTACCAGCGACCGCAGCTGGCCCCGCTCCGTCCTGGCTGTTACGCAGGGTGACGGCAACGTGGTCCCGCAGCTGCTGACGCTGGTGCAGCCCTCGGCCCGGGAAAACTACAAGCTGACCGAGACCACCCCGCTGCAGCCGGGAACCACCTTCCCCGCCATCGACCGGAACGGCACGGACACGCTCGCCGCCAACGACAAAGATGGCCTGCTCTACAGCGGCGAAGAAGCCCTCGCCGGGCTGGCGGACCGGCTGACCAACCCCGAGTCCAGCTTCAAGGACAAGCTCGTGGAGGGCGCGTCCTCGCCGTACATCGCCGACACTCTCTCCTACCAGGCAGAGGTTGTCGCCTCGGGCGCCAATGGAAACTTCGCCTTCACCCACAAGGTGGTGCCGGAAAGCACTGTTGTGTTCCGCACCGCCGATGGTGGAGCACTGGTGATGGGCCGGATCAACTTCGGATTCGACGGCACGCCCAAGGCTTCCGGCGACAAACTCACTATCGGTGATGACGCCGCAGCACTCGCAGGGGGCAAGGAAACCACCACCGGCATGGTGCTGAACTTTGCTGAATCGATGGCTGTATACGTGCCGGCGGCCGGATCAACCGATCCCATTCGGCTGGTCGCCGCCACCCGCGGCCTCGTGGGCGCAAGCTTTAAGTAGCCCAGTAAGCAGTCTTCAGTACTCCTGGCAGCGGCCGGAGTGGCTAGAGTGGAAAGCATGAGTTCGCCAGCTTCCCGCCCAGTCCCTCCAGCCGCTGCCAGCCTGCTTAACCTGCGTGGCGCCGTCGACCTTTCATCCCTGAAGCAGCGCCCGGCACCAGGCGCGGCTGCCGGTAATCCGCCGGTCCCCGGTGGCGCCGGTGCCGCCCCTGCCGCAAACGGAACTGCCCCAAACGGAACCGCCGCAAACGGAACTGCTGCCAACGGAACTGCAGATGCGGGGGTTGCGCCGCTGCGGGTCAACGTCACTGAGGGAAACTTCCAGGAGCTCGTGGAGCTTTCTGCCCAGGTGCCGGTTGTCTTCGCGCTCTGGGCCGCTTATTCGCCGGAATCGGCCTCGATGGTGGACTCGCTTGAACGGGTCATCAACAGCTACGGAGGCCGGCTGGTGCTGGGCGCCGCGGACATCGACGCGTTCCCGCAGCTGGCGCAGGCCTTCCAGGTCCAGGCCGTCCCCACCGCCGTGGCAGTGATCAAGGGCCAGCCGGTGCCGCTCTTCCAGGGTGGTGCCGACGAAACCCAGATCCGGCCACTGCTGGATGAACTGCTCAAAGTGGCCGCCGCCAACGGGGTGACGGGAAGCCTCGGCGGCGGGGCACCGGCAGATGCCGAACCTGCGCCGCTTCCGCCCCTGCACCAGGCGGCCTTCGACGCCATCGAAGCGGGGGACTACGAGGCAGCCGCCGTGGCCTACCGCCAGGCCCTGGTGGAAATGCCCTCGGATGCCGAAGCCAAGGCGGGCCTGGCACAGGTGGAGCTGATGGCACGCCTGCAGCCGCTTTCCGCCCAGGATACCGAGGCCCTGCGCACCCGGGCGGCCGAGGAACCCGACAACCTTGATGCCCAGCTCGGCGTGGCGGACCTGGACGTGGCCGGCGGTCATGTGGAGGACGCCCTGACCCGCGTGGTCAGCTTCATCGGACGGAACTTCGGTCCCGAGCGCGAGACCGCCCGCGTCCGCCTCCTGGAACTCTTCGACGTGGTGGGCACCCATGACGACCGGGTGGCGAAGGCACGGCAGGCCCTGGCCAGGGTGCTGTTCTAGTGTCCGCACTCTTCCAGCCGCTCCAGCTCCGGTCGCTGGAGTTGAGCCACCGGGGCTGGGTTTCGCCGATGTGCCAGTACAGCTGCGATCCCGACGACGCCCCCGGGGTTCCGAACGACTGGCACCTGATGCATCTGGGCTCCTTCGCCATGGGCGGTGCCGCGTTGATCCTCACCGAGGCTGCGGCCGTGAACCCGGCAGGCCGGATCAGTCCACGGGACGCCGGGCTCTACAGCGACGAACAGGCTGAGGCGTGGGCACGGATCAACTCCTTCGTGCACCGTCATGGTGTTGCCGGCGCGAAAATGGGGGTACAACTGGCGCACGCAGGCCGCAAAGCGTCCACCTACTGGCCGTTCTCCGGGCAGCAGGGGAGTGTGCCGGAATCCGACGGCGGCTGGACCACCGTGGGGCCGACGGCGTCGGCGTTTGAGGGTTATGCCGAGCCCGCTGCGATGACCGGGGAGCAGATCCAGGAGGTTATCGACGACTTTGCGGCGGCTGCCGTGCGGGCCGTCGGCGCCGGGTTCGACACCCTGGAAATCCATGGCGCGCACGGCTACCTGCTGCACCAGTTCCAAAGCCCCCTGATAAATACCCGGACCGACTCCTGGGGCGGGGACGAGGCCGGACGCAACCGCCTGACACTCGCCGTCGTTGATGCCATCCGGGCTGTCATCCCGGACGGCATGCCGCTGCTGTTGCGGATCTCCGCCACCGACTGGGCAGAAAACGGGATCGACATCGGGGCGTCGGTGCGCCTCGCCAAGCAGGCGCAGGAACACGGTGTGGACCTCATTGACGTCTCCAGCGGGGGCGCAGTTGCCCACCAGCAGATCAAGGCGGGTCCCGGCTACCAGACCGGGTTCTCGGCACGCATCCGCCGGGAAACCGGGGTTCCCACCGGCACTGTGGGCCTCCTGACCTCGGCCGGGCAAGCCGAACACGCTGTGGCCACTGCCCAGGCAGACGGGGTGTTTATAGCCAGGGCCGCCCTCCGGGACCCGCACTGGTGGCTCCGGGCGGCGTTCGAACTGGGCTACGACATCAAGTGGGCGCCTCAGTATGAACGCGCCGTGCCCCGGCATTCCTTCTGACTGCCGCTACGTGATGGCCCATTCACAGCGCAAAGAGGAGAAATCCCCTGATGGCGTGCCCGGGGACAAGATGGACAAGCAGCTGGAAGCCAGCATCCTGGAACTGCTGGCTGCCAGGGCCGCGACGTCCACCATCTGCCCATCGGATGCTGCCCGTGCTGTTGGCGATGAGAATTGGCGCGACCTCATGGAGCCTGCCCGCAGGGCCGCACGGCGGCTGGTTGACGCGGGCGAGGTCCAGATCACCCAGGGTGGGTCGGTGGTTGACCCCTCCACTGCCAAAGGGCCCATCCGCATCCGTAAGGCCCGGTAGGAACTTTCGGCCCGGTTCGCCGACGAAGCGGACCTACGCCGCTTTTACTACTCCTTCAGGACGACCCCGCCAGGGAAGCGGCGGGACTAGGCTGGCGGTATGACTGCTCCGCAACCCGACCCGGTGCCACCCGCCGGCCCCGTCCCGGCATTATCCATCCGCGGGCTCGCCAAGCGCTTCGGCGAAAAAATCGCCGTGGACGGCCTCAGCCTCGACGTCCCGGCGGGCTCGTTTTTTGGCATTGTGGGACCCAACGGCGCCGGTAAGACCACCACGCTGTCGATGGCCACGGGACTGCTGCGGCCCGACTTCGGTACGGCGGTTGTCCATGGGGTTGATGTCTGGGCCAGGCCGCTGGAGGCCAAGAAGCTCATGGGCATCCTCCCTGACGGGGTCCGGCTTTTTGACCGGCTCACGGGCGAGCAGCTGGTCACCTATGCCGGGCTGTTGCGTGGCATGGACCGGGACGTGGTGGCTTCCCGGGTGGGGGAGCTGCTGTCAGCCCTTGACCTGGCAGAGGACGCCGGCAAGCTGGTGGTGGACTACTCGGCCGGCATGACCAAGAAGATTGCCTTGGCCTCTGCGCTGATCCACGCTCCGCGGCTGCTGGTTCTGGATGAGCCCTTCGAAGCCGTTGACCCCGTCTCCGCGGCCAACATCCGCTCCATCCTGGACAGCTACGTCTCTTCGGGGGGAACAGTCATTGTCTCCAGCCATGTGATGGACCTGGTCCAGCGCATGTGCGACCACGTTGCCGTGGTGGCAGGCGGCAGGCTGCTCGCTGCCGGGACCGTGGACGAAGTCCGCGCCGGCGCTTCCCTGGAGGAAAGGTTCGTCCAGCTCGTGGGCGGACGCAGTCACACGGAAGGCCTGGAATGGTTGCGCACCTTCTCAGGCTAAAGCTGATCCTTCTTCGCAACGGCCTGCGCCGAAGCCCGTGGCAGCTGGTGGGCATGGCCCTGGGCGGACTCTACGCCCTGGGGCTGGTGGGCACCCTGGTGGTGGCCCTGGTCCTGCTGCGCAGTGCCGATCCGGAACTGGCCCACACGGTTGTGGTGCTGGGTGGCGCGGCGGCCCTCCTGGGCTGGGGCCTCATTCCGGTGGTCGCGTCCGCCGCGGACCTGACCCTGGACCCTGCCCGCTTCACCACTTCCGCCATCCCCATGCGCCAGCTCCTCACCGGGCTTGCGCTCGGCGGGCTGATCGGCATCGCCGGGCTGGCCACCGCGCTGACGGCGCTTGCCACCGTGTGGACGTGGGCCCGTGGCCTGCTCCCCGCGGTTGCCGCGCTGGTGGGTGCCGCCGTCGGCGTTCTGACGTGTATTGTCCTGTCCAAGGTGGTCACCACCGCCACCGCCAGCCTGGCGTCGTCGCGCCGGTTCAAGGATGTCAGCGCGATCGCGTTTATGATCCCGCTGGTCCTGATGGGACCGATCGTGGCTGCTGTGGGGAGAGGCATATCCGCCTCTACCGGTTTCCTGCCGGAGCTGGCCGCCACCCTGTCCTGGACCCCGCTGGGTGCCACCTGGTCCCTCGGCGGTGACCTGGCCGCCGGGCGCCCCGGCGCGGCAGTACTGAAACTTTTGATCGCGGTCGCAACGCTCGCAGTCCTGGCTTGGTGCTGGAAACTTCTCCTTGAACGGGCGCTGGTCAACCCGCCATACGCCGGCAGTGGGAGCCGCAAGGGCGGAAAGCTGGGGTTGTTCGGCCTCCTGCCGGCCACCCCGGCCGGAGCGGTCACGGCGCGGGCCCTGACCTACTGGCTGCGCGATCCCCGCTATTCCGGTTCCCTGGTGGTGGTCCCGCTGCTGCCCATCCTGCTGGGGTTCCAGGGCAGCAGGTCAGGTGATTACGGGTCACTGGCGTTCGCTGCACCCTTGGCAGCGTTCCTGTAGGTACGCCGTTCAGACGGCGACAATTGCAGC
>JBDTQQ010000167.1:0-5840 GCA_039932075.1 Pseudarthrobacter sp.
GTACGGGAGATTCTCCCGTACGCTCTTCGGCCTTGTCGGTTCGGCACTGGCATCGCTGATCTTCGCAGCAACTGCCATCTACTATGCAGTGTTCGAAGGGTCCATCATCGCCATCGCGTTCCACGAGTACTTTGGTGGAAGTATCGTCGTCTGGTACGGCATCGTGGTGCTCTACGCCATACCACTGGCACTGGGGGGCGTGCAGAACTGGCTGGACAAACTCAACGGTGTCCTACTCCCCCTCTACGTTGCTGGTCTGATTGCGGTGGTCGTCGCCGCTACTCTCATCCGGGGAGTACCCACAGACTGGATTGGCCAGGCCGCCGTCTCGTCAGCCCTGCCAGGCTGGCTCACTTCGTACCTTATCTACATGGGCGTCTACATCATGATGATGTACACCTTTGACTATGCCCGGCTGGGACGAAAGCAAGACGAAAAGTTCCTGGGGACGGTGACATTTGGATGGGTCTTCTACGCATTCACATTCGGCCTGAACGGGCTGGTTGGCATCTACATCATGAGTGCATGGCGAATTGAAGCCTCTGAAACCGGGGTCGTCCAAGCCTTTATCTCATCGCTCGGACTGGCCGGCCTGCTCATCATCCTCATCTCACAGACCCGCATCAATACCGCCAACTACTTCCTGGCATCCGAAAACCTCTCGGCCTTTGCCAGCCGGGTATTTAGGCTCAACCTGCCCCGCTATATATGGGTAATCGTCTGCGGCGCACTAGCCTTTTTACTCATGCTCACGGACGTTCTGAGTTACCTACTCAAGGCCCTGGCCTGGCAAGGCGTATTCGTAACAGCCTGGGTTGCCATCGCGCTGGTATTCATCGGACTGAACAGGAAAACACAAAATCTTGTCCCCGATATTCGCCCGGCTAACCTCAAAGCGGTCAGCCCCGGAGCAGTTGCCTGGGTATTCGCTTCAGCAACCGGAATTGCACTCACTGAACAAACAGCGTGGCCCGTAGTTTCCCAGCTTACGCCCTTGATCACCATGGCCTTGGCTGCAGGCGTCTATTACGGCGCCTATAAACTCTCCCCGCCGCGTCTAATCAGTTCAGCAGATACAATTGACCGATCCGATGAAGAGCTGGATCCTGCCCTTTCGCATCCCGCCAACTGAGGCCATACCGCTGGCACGTGCGGCCGTACTCCATCGGACAAAGTGGTCCGATGGAGTTCGCCCACGCCTCTGGTATGGCCAAAGTTCTTATAGAAGACCCACAATTCAGCAGATAAGCCGATCCAGCAACTCGGGAGATGGCATAGACCTGAGTCCGGTGAACGATGAACCGCCGTCGACTTTGCCCAGGGGTAATTCGTCTCTGAACCAACCGCTGCCGGGGCTCAGACGTTGTCAACTTCTGGAAAGACCCGCAATGGCAGGTTCGACCCCCTCCACCTACTTAGGTCCGGACCCGTGCGACCGCTCCTTACCCGGCTCTTGGCCGTGGCCTTCCTTGGGTTCAGCGCAGGTCAAGCCCCCTCCGAAGGGCATCGTGGTCCTCTCATCACAAACCTCTTGGCGCCGGCTTTGCATGTCCGGGACTATGTCGTCGAATCCCGCGCAGTATCGGAGGCACCAACTCCCGCTGGCCCCGGTCAGGGTCGATTGAATCTTGCCGACTGGGATGACGCTCCTGAATGCTCTATCTAGCGCACCTGACCCCAGAGACAAAAGGCAGGCACGATGGGTGCCGTCGCAGGCCGGCCTTGAAGGCTGCCGGCATCACGTTCGAAGCAACGAGTATCAACCCCGAATCCAGCGTTCGACATACACTCCCGGTCAGCCGGACATAGACTTTTCTCTCCTCGCGACTTAGTCCTGGTACTCATGGGGTACCTTCGCGGTGGGTGTCTGGCGGCGGTATGCCGCTTTGAGAAAGCGTTCTCTTTCGGCGGGCGTCGTTGCTGCGCCGGCGATTGTCCAAGCCAAGGCGGTTGCTGCCTCGAACATCACGCTGTATGCCGCAGGGGAATCGGCAAATGCTGCGAACTCGTGAGAGTGGATTGGTACATTCGCCCCGGGGATGCTCAGCCAGGGATGGAGGGTGGGAATTACCTGGGAGACGTTGCCCATATCGGTTGATCCTCCGCTCATGCCAGCGGAGGTAGACGTGTCCTTGCCGAACGTGTACATCGCGTCAGTCCAGTGTGCAGCCAGGGCGTTGTCTTGGAGTAACGGCTCATATGCGGGTTCTGTCGCCTCGATGATCAGCGTTGTTCCAGTGGCCACGGCGGCCCCTTCGAAACAACCGCGGACGCGCTCAAGCAGGGCTTCGTATTCACGCAACGTGAATGCCCGGCACTCAAACTCGACCACGGCCCGTTCTGGAATGATGTTCGTGGCGTGCCCCGCCTCAGCTACAAATAGAGCTATTCGGTGGTCTCCCGGTATCTGCTGACGCAGTAACCCTACGGCGACTTGGCTTAGTACGGCTGCATCTGCAGCGTTTACGCCCAAGTGGGGGGCTGCTGCCGCATGGGCGGCCCTTCCAATGAACGTCGCCCTGTACCTGCCCATCGCCTGGGCGCTGGTACCTGCCGGGTTATAGGTCACCCCATCCTGGACAGGGTGAACCATCAGTGCGAGGCTGATGCCGTCAAACGCCCCACGTTCAAGAAGAAGCGCCTTGCCGCCACCGTTTTCCTCAGCCGGGGTTCCAATGGCCTTCAGGGTGATGCCGAGCTCATCTACATGCGATACCAGGGCAAGGGCAGCCGCGACTGACGCGCCAGCAATAAGGTTGTGCCCGCACGCATGTCCAATGTTTGGAAGCGCGTCGTATTCCACGCAAAGTGCCACGTTCAAGGAACCGCTTCCGGCGGTAGCTGTAAAAGCTGTTGCAAGACCACCTGTGCCCCGCTCGACTGTGAAGCCGCCTTCAGCCAAGAGCGCCGCTGCCGCCGCCGACGAGCGGACCTCCTCGAAGGCCACCTCGGGGTTGGAATGAATTTCGTGGGCCATGGCCTGAACCCGCGACTTCCACTCCCTGACGCCCTCCTCGAGGGCAGTGCGCAGGATTGCCATAACGGTTACTGTGTCTCCTGGTTCCATGAGTATCGCCCGCTTAGCCGGACATAAAACGAGTCGGCCCTGGCTGCCCGGGAGGTCCAATCATCCGACATCGAACTGACCTCGCTGAAGTGGCGACGATGTCGTTCCTGAGCCTATACCGGTGAGGGCAGGACCACGGGGTCAGGCGTCAGGGGTGCTGCTCACCGGAGGACGCTGAGCGCTTGCAACTTGGTTTAGGTGTCCCCGGCGCGAACCCGGGCCTCTAAAATTTGCACGCAGTCACTTCTGGGCTGGTCCGGGTCCATCTCAACCCTGTCTAAAAGGACTCTATCAAGAGCCCAGGAAAGCGAAGATAGCTGTTTCGGCGATCAGTACAGACAAAAGCGGAAGTCTTGACGAACTGTACGGTGACTCGCGTCTGGGGCTTCCCTACGATCGTGGGACAGCCTGACTCTCAAAGCGAATTCACGCTCAGGCCTTCATTGTCAGGACCACGCCAAAAAAGGGGCATCCTTGCTGCAGCTTCAGGTGAACCGCTCGAACAGTTCGAGTATCAATGCAAGAACAGGGCATCACGCGCCTTGTAGCGGCTGGTGGGGACCCGAGAGTGCTCCCTTGCTCGTCCGTTACCTGCAGCAAGGAGAAGTTATGCCACCGCTGCACGGTTCCCAAACTGTATGGACTCTCGTTTGGTCCGTACCAGCTTCGATAGAAGCGTACTCCCAAAGCACTTACTCCTGACGTTCAACGTCTTGCCGTTGCCCCTTCCGTTCACAAATTAGAGAAGAGAACAGCTCATGAAAAGCAGGATCCTCGTTCAGAGCAAGAACACCTCCCGGCGCCTCGGGGCCCCCGAAGAAACGGTTGGTACTTCCCCGTCGGTTGGCGGTTTCCAGCAGTCCGGTTGGGTAGGCTCAGCACGTAAGCAGGACCACTCCGACCGGTGGCCAGTCGAATCGACGCACAGGGTCTCATACAGCAGTCAGAACCGACAGTAGAACTGTCCCGGACTCCAACGGCCTGCGGGACAGCGAGTATTCCCGCGGCTTGCAAGAGAAGTCTCAAATGCCGGCCAGTTCGATTCTGCAGCAACAGAAACCGACGGTGTCGGTTCGCCGCCCTTATGGAGTGCACGGAGAACCAGCGTTCAACACCTTGTCGCATGGCCGGAAGCTGTAGACCTCAACCGTCCGGCTTCTCTTCTTCGACGATGCCCCGGCGAACAACGCGCCCGTTGGAGCGGATCTCCACTATGTCGCCCACATGGTCCTGCCATTCTCCCTGTTCGGCGGAGGTGTGTAGCGGTGTCCCACTGCTCGAACATCAGCGTTCCACGAGCAGGACGTCTCCCTGGCCCCCGCCTCCGCATAGTGCGACGGCGGCCCGACCCGTTTCGCGGCGGATGAGTTCGTGCACGGCAGTAACAACCAGCCGGGCTCCCGAAGCACCGATTGGGTGTCCGACGGCGACTGCGCCGCCGTTAATGTTGACCGGTCCTCGGACACGCCGAGCGAGTTTCAGGAATGCAACGTAACCGAGGCGAAGGCTTCATTGATCTCGATCAAGTCGAGTTCATCGGCTGTCCAGCCTTCGCGCGACAAGGCTGCGCGGATTGCTTTGGCTGGCTTGTCCGGCAAGGATGTGTCGGGCCCGGCGATTTGTCCGCGTGACCGCAGGACTGCAAGGACATTCCACCCATGCGTATGGGCTGTCTCTCGGGTGGTAAGCACAACTGCGGCGGCGCCATCGGTCAAAGGTGAGGCGTTGCCTGCCGTCACCATCCCATCCGGGGAGAACAGCGGACCGTAATCGGGCCAGCGACTCCTGTGAAGCATCGGGGCGGATGCCTTCATCCTCGGTAATTTCGAGGACGCCCTTTCGTGTGGGCACCTTCACCGCGACAATTTCCTCGGCCCACACTCCAGAGTTCTGCGCTGCGGCCGCCCGCAAGTGCGAGGTGACGGCGGCGGCATCTTGGGATGCCCGCGAAATGCCCAGCGCCAAGTTGGAGCGGTCAGTAGCCGGCCCATGGCCTAGTGGTCGAAAGCATCTGTCAATCCGTCCCGGGCGGCTGCGTGCATCAGAGTGAGCGCTCCGTAAGCATTCCCTGTCCGCATGCCTGCGACAAGGCGGGGGGCCTGGCTCATCGATTCCTGGCCGCCGGCGACCACGACGGGTGCGTCGCCAAGGCGCAGCATTCGGGCGGCTTCGATTATGGCCGACAGTCCCGAGAGGCACACTTTGTTCACTGTCACGGCGGGTGCGCTCAGTGGAATTCCCGCGGCGACCGCGCTCTGCCTGGCCGGGTTTTGTCCGGTGCCTGACTGGACAACTTGGCCCATGACGACGGCATCGACGGTAGCTGCCGAGACGCCTGCCCGTGCAAGGGCACCAGCAATGGCCGCTGCGCCAGGTTCGACGGCGGAAAGTGATGCCAATTGGCCCAGCAGTCGTCCCTGAGCGGTGCGTGCTGCGCCGACTATAGCGACATCCCTTGGATCGTGCAGTCGGAAGTTTGGTTCTGTTTGCACTGCAAGTACTCCCGGATCTTATTGGAGTCGGGCGAAAATACTTCGACTGGCCGTCCTTTGTTTTTGAACGGTAGTGCTGGTTACGTCTCAAGGAGGCGTGTCAGACCACCTGTCGGGAAGTTGGCGCCGAGAGTCATGCAGCGGTTGATGTCCTCCCGGGTTGCGACGACACCCTCGTTTAGCAGGAGCTGGGCTTCTTGGGCCAGAGCGTGGCGGACGCGCAGCCGTACCCCTACGGGGTCCACCCCATGCGGCTCCGCCGACAGTATCAGCGCGGCGGG
>JBDTQQ010000168.1:0-5835 GCA_039932075.1 Pseudarthrobacter sp.
CAGATCACCGTGCCGCACCAGGCATTCGGCCTGCATGTAGGTCATATTCCACCAGGCGCTGGTGTTCTTTCCTTCAAGGGCAATCCTTGCAGCCGTAGCCGCATGGCTCGCGGCAAGCTCGTAATCGCGGAGGTCCCACGCCTGGCGGGCGTAAAGGCCGGCAAGGACATATTCAGCGTCGCTGACCGTGATGGGCTGGCTCCACGCCTCCAAGGCCTTGGGTGCCAGTTCCAACCGACGGGCGAGTTCATCGATTACTTCGGCGGTAGGCTCGCGGCGGCCGGTCTCAAGGAGTGAAATGTAGCTGGGGGAATAGAGGTTCTTGCCGAGTTCGGCTTGTGTCAGCCCGCGCTCAAGTCGCTCGGCTCGAAGCTTTTCCCCGAATCCATTACCCACGGGATTCCTCCTTATTCCGGGCCGTCTTTGTACGCAAAGCTTGACACGCCCTGTGGGATCCATTTTACAATAAGTGTCAACAAGGACGTGCTGACTTTGTAACGAATCCGACTCGCATTGAGGAACTCACATGTTCAAGAAGATAGCGGCAGCCGCCGTCCTGGCCGGCGCCCTGGCATTCTCCGCAGCCGCCCCAGCAGTCCTTTCCGCAGGTTCCCTCTCGGACAGCACGGGTGCAGCTGTTGCCAGTGGTAACTGGCCCAATCCCATGTCCGAAAAGGTGAAGGCCGAGAAGGGCAAGAAGAGCACCGACACGACCACTACCGACACGACCACCACCGACACGAGCTACACCACGCTCAGCGGTAACTGGCCCAACCCGATGTAACAAGCCTTCTCTTGGGAGGCGAATAGCCCCGAAGCATGGTCTCAATGCTTCGGGGCTATTTTTTTGCCGTCAGGCTATTTGTCCTCAGGTCCACAGCCCACGACATACAAGAAGAGGGCCTCCCTGGGGAGACCCTCTTCTCAATTGGTCGGGATGACAGGATTTGAACCTGCGACCTCGTCGTCCCGAACGACGCGCGCTACCAAGCTGCGCCACATCCCGATCCGCTGCAAAAGCAACTTTACAAGAATAACGGATGCCCGCCCGGATACGAAATCGGCGGCCGCCGCCAACCCCGGACCTTAGACCAGGGAGTCTTTCCAGGCGCCGTGAAGGTCCGCGAACCGTCCGCCGCCGCCAATCAGATCCGCAGGCGTGCCGTCTTCCACGATGCGGCCGTCATGGACCACCAACACGCGGTCGGCAGTCTCCACCGTGGAGAGCCGGTGCGCGATGATCAGGGCCGTCCGGCCGGTACCCGGGGCACCTGCCGCAGGGCCGCCGTCGGATGTTCCCCGCAGGAGCCGGGCCAGGCCGCTCTGCACCAAACGCTCGGAAGGGATGTCCAGCGAGGAGGTGGCCTCATCGAGGATTAGCACAGCGGGCCGGGCCAGGAACGCCCGCGCGAAACTGATCAGTTGCCGCTGCCCGGAGGAGACGCGGCCGCCACGTTTGTTGACGTCGGTGTCGTAGCCCTGAGGGAGTTGGGTGATGAACTCGTGGGCACCCACTGCACCGGCGGCATCCTCAATCTCTTCCCGGGATGCCTCCGGCCGGCCCAGGGCAATGTTGTCTGCCACGGAGCCGCTGAACAGGAAGGCCTCCTGCGTGACCATGACGATGTTCCGCCGCAGGTCCGTGGTGCTGAGGCTGCGGAGGTCCACGCCGTCCAGGGTCAGGGCCCCGGCGGAGACGTCGTAGAAGCGGGCGATCAGCTTGGCCAAGGTGGATTTGCCGGCGCCGGTCTGGCCCACCAGGGCAACCGTCTGACCGGCGGGAATGTGCAGGTCCATCGTGGGGATGACCACGGGGCCGTCGCCGTAGCGGAACTCCACGCCCTTGAAGTCCACCGTGCCCCGGGCATCGCGAAGCTCCACGGCGTTCTTGGGCGGGCGGACCGTGGGGACTTCCTCCAGCAGCCCGGACACCTTCTCCAGGGCGGCCTGCGCGCTTTGGAACGAGTTGTAGAACATCGCCATCTGGTCCACGGGCTGGAAGAAGCGCTTGGTGGACAGCATGAGCGCCAGCAGCACGCCCACCGCCAGATCCCCGTCCAGCACGCGGAACCCGCCGAACAGCAGCACCACGGCCACGCAGACGTTGCCGATCAGGACCAGGCCGGGCTGGAAGATGCCGTTGAGGTTGATGGAGCGCACTGTGACGCGCCGGTAATCCTCGGACAGCTGGCCGTACTCCGCAGCGTTCTCCTGCTCCTTGCGGAACGCCTTCACGGCGCGGATCCCGGTCATGGTTTCCACAAAGTGCACAATAAGCCGGGCGGACACGACTCGCGATTCACGGAACGCGATCTGCGAGTGCTTCTGGTACCAGCGCGCCAGGAAGAACATGGGCACACCGGCAGCCACGACAATCAGCCCGCTGCGCCAGTCCAGGGCGAACACCGTGATGGCGGTAAACACCATGAACAGCAGGCCCGACGCGAGCGAGCTGACACCGGAGTCCAACAGTTCGCGCAGGGCCTCCAAGTCCGAGGTCTGGCGGGCAATGATGCGGCCCGACGTGTACTTCTCGTGAAATTCCAGGCTCAGCCGCTGGGTGTGCCGGAAAACCCGGACGCGGAGGTCCAGCAGCATTGCTTGGCTGAGCCGCGCCGTGGAGGTGACGTACAGGGAGGTGAATCCCGTCGTCGCAATCGCAGCGAGCAGGTACGCGACGCCGGTGAGTACCAGCGGGAGGTTGTCACCGGCCCGCAGGGCGGGCAGCGCGTGGTCGATGCCGAAGGCGATCAGCGCAGGCCCCGCCACACGGGCGGCCTGGGAGAGGACCACCGTGGCGATGGTCAGCCAGAACCTGAGCCGCACCGGACGGATCAGTCTGGCAAGCAAGGCGAGCGACCGCCGTCGTACGGCCTTGCTTTCGGCTTTGCTGAGGTGGGTGTTGTCCTCGTTGGCGGTGCCGAAGGTTGCGTTGCTCATCGGATGATTTCCTCAGTATCTGCCGCTTCCTCAAGCTCCGACAGCTCCGAATCCAGGTCCCGTGGTTCCGGGTCGAGGCTGGCGATGACGTAACGGTAGTGGGGATTGTGCGCCAGCAGTTCCGTGTGGGTTCCGACGGCGGCGATCCGGCCTTCCTCGAGCAGCGCCACCCGGTCGGCCAGCGCCACGGTGGACGGGCGGTGCGCGACAATCAGCGTGGTGGTGTCCTTCAGGACCGCGCGGAGCCGGGTCTCGACCAGCTTCTCGGTGTGCACGTCGAGGGCGGAGAGGGGGTCATCCAGCACCAGCACTCGGGGCCGCACCGCGATGGCCCGGGCGATGGCGATCCGCTGGCGCTGCCCGCCTGACAGGCTCAGGCCTTCCTCGCCGATGAGGGTGTCCACGCCGTCGGGCAGCGAGTACGCGAAGTGCGCCTGCGCCACGTCCAGCGCTTCATCCAACGCTTTTTCGGACCGGTCCGGTGCCCCCAGGAGGACGTTGTCCCGGACTGAGCTGGAGAACAGGGTAGTGTCCTCGAACGCGACAGCCACCACGCGCCGGAGCTCCCCGACGTCGAACTCGCGCAGGTCCACGCCGTCGATGGTGATGGAACCGGCCGTGACGTCGTACAGGCGCGGGACCAGCTGGATCAGAGCGCTCTTGCCGCTGCCGGTGATGCCCACCAGTGCCATGGTTTCGCCCGGCCGGACCGCCAGGTTGATGTCCGCGAGGATGGGCTTGTCCGGGGCGTCCTCGAACGCGAAGGTGGCGTTGTTGAAGCTGAGCGCGCCCTTGAGTTCCGAGGGCTTGAGCGGGGCCGGGGGACTGGTGATGGTGTTGGCCGAATCCATCACCTCGAAGTGGCGGTCAACGGCGGTCTTGGCCGTCAGTGCCATGGCCAGCAGCATCCCGGAGAACTCCACCGGTGTGGCCACCACCGCGGCGGTGGCAAAGAAGGCCACCAGGGCACCGATAGTCAGCTGGCCGCTGGCGCAAAGCATCACACCCACCACCAGTCCCGCGCCCAGTGCGAGTTCCGGGAGCAGCGTGACCACCATGGTGAAGGTCGCCTGGTGTTTGGCCTTTGCGATTTCGGTCTGGCGCAGCTCCTCGGCCTGCTCGTTGAAGTTCTCCAGGGCTTCGCGGCTGCGGCCAAATGCCTTCAGCACCCGGATGCCGTGGACGGACTCCTCCACGGTGGTGGCGAGGTCGCCGGCCTGGTCCTGGCTGCGGCGCGCCACTTTGCTGAAACGGGTCCGGAAACGGAAGCTGTAGGCCATGATGGGCACCGCGGCGGCCATGAAGATCAGCGCCAGCTGCCAGCTCATGGAGAACATCACCACAATGCCGATCACCACGGTGAGGGTGGTGACCACCAGCATGATGGCACCAAAGGCCATCCAGCGCCGCAGGAAGTTCAGGTCCGTCATGGCGCGGGAGAGCAGCTGGCCGGAGCCCCACCGGTCATGGAAGGAGACGGTCAGGTTCTGCAGGTGCCCGTAGAGGGAGACCCGCATCCGGGTCTCCACAGTGGTGGCCGGGTTGATCACGAACTGCCGGCGAAGCGCCACCAGGACGGCCTCGGCAATGCCGAGGAGCAGGATCACGACGGCGGCAGTCCAGACGGCGTCCCGGGCACCACCCGGTTTCAGTGACTCATTGATGAGGACGCGCAGCACCTGCGGGATGGTTAGCGCAACGAGGCTGGCCAGCAGGGCGCTGATAAGTCCCAGCACCAACCGGGGGAGGATCGGCCTGACGTGGGGATAAAGACGGCTGATGGATCTGAAAAATGAGGTCTGCTTGGCCATGCCCGCTTCTCAAGCTATAAAACGAATGTAGTTAGCCTTAGCAACTACCCTATGCCATGGCGTGACTGCCGAACCTCCCATTTGCTCTATCACTTCCGGTCGCTAAGACGCTGGTTTAGGGACCAAAAGTGATAGAGCATCGGGTCCCTATGCGGGGGAAGTCAGCGTCAGCAGCACGGCCTCCGGCTTGCAGGCGATGCGGATGGGGGCGAAACGGGAGGTGCCGATGCCGCCCGAGACGTTCACCGGCGTCGTACGTCCATCACTTTCCCAGTCGTTGAGGCCCTTGGCGCGCCAGGTGGGGATGTCGCAGTTGGCCACGAGCGCGCCGTAACCGGGGAGGCAAAGCTGGCCGCCGTGCGTATGGCCTGCGAGCAGCAGGTCCGCGCCGGCCTCGGTGAAGTGGTCCAGCACGCGCTGGTAGGGGGCATGGATGACAGCCACGCGCAGGTGCGGGTCCTGGTCCTGGTTACGGGTGCCGCGGGGCCAGCCGGCGTAGCGCTCCCGGTTCAGGTGCGGATCGTCCACGCCGGAGAAGTCGAAGCGGATCCCCTTCAGCACCACCGACTGGTGCCGGTTGGTAAGGTCCACCCAGCCGGCCATGCCGAAGCCGGACCTCAGCCGTGGCCAGTCGAGTTCGACTGGCTTGGGCTTGGCCTTCGAGGGCCCCAGCAGGTAGGACGCTGGGTTCTTCGGGGTGGGGGCGTAGTAGTCGTTGGAACCGGGCACGAACACGCCGGGGAACTCCATCAGCGGGCGCAATGCCTTGAGGAGGGGGTCCACGGCTTTGACATGGCTCAGGTTGTCGCCGGTGTTGACCACCAGGTCCGGCTTCAGCGCTGCCAGCGACTCAAGCCACTGGGCCTTCGTGTCCTGGCCGGGGACGAAGTGGATATCGCTCAGGTGCAGGACCCGGAAGGGTGCCTGGCCGGGAGGGAGGATGGGCAGAGTTTCCTCGCGCAGGACAAACTGGTTCTTTTCCCAGAGCCCGTACCCGAAGGCAGCCAGGCCTGTTGCAGTTCCGGCGGCGGCAGTCACGGCAAAGCCGCGCCCGATGTTCCGAACGCGGCTGGCCAAGTCAGGA
>JBDTQQ010000169.1:0-5777 GCA_039932075.1 Pseudarthrobacter sp.
TCCGGGTCCAGGGCGCTGGTCGGCTCGTCGAAGAGCATGAGTTTCGGGTCCATGGCCAGGGCGCGGGCGATGGCCACTCGCTGCTGCTGCCCGCCGGAAAGGTGCGCCGGGTAGGCGTCCCCTTTGTCCTCCAGCCCCACGCGCTCCAGCAGTTCATTGGCACGCGCCGTTGCTTTCGCCTTGGAAATGCCCCTCACCCGCATGGGCGCCAGGATGATGTTTTCCACCGCGGTGAGGTGCGGAAACAGGTTGAACCGCTGGAACACCATCCCGATCTCCCGGCGTTGGAAGGCCGCTTCCGAGAGCTTCAGTTCGTAAAGCTTGCCGCCCTTTTGCCGGTAGCCAACCAGCTGGCCGTCTATCGAAAGCCGGCCGCCGTCCACCCGTTCCAGGTGGTTGATGCACCGCAGGAACGTGGACTTGCCCGAACCGCTCGGCCCCACCATGCAGAGCACCTCGCCGTGCCTCACCTCCAGGCTGATCCCGCGCAGCACCCTGTTCGTGCCGAAATTCTTGGAGACCTTCTCGGCCAGCACCATCGGTACGCCCGTCATCCTTTTCCCCCAAAGTCGTTGCCGAGCGGAGCGCCGGGCATGCCGGGCTCGCCGGGAACCGCAGGTGCGGGACCCGCCGCCCGCGGCTTCGGCGTCGAACTTCCCTTGCCCGAATCCGCCCGGCCGGTCCCGCGCGAGAAGCGTTTCTCAATAAAGTGCTGGCCCACCATCAGAACCGACGTGAAGAGCAGATACCAAAGGGATGCCACAATCAGCAGCGGCACAGGCGTGAACGTCACCGCGGAAATGCCCCTCGACACCCCGTAGAGGTCGATGCTCAAGGGGATTGCGGCCACCAGCGAGGTGGTCTTCAGCATTGAGATCACCTCGTTGCCCGTGGGCGGAATGATGATCTTCATGGCCTGCGGGACCACCACAAACCGCATGGTCTGCCCCCAGGACAGGGCCAACGCCGTGGCGGCTTCCTCCTGCCCCCGGTCCACGGACAACAGCCCCGCGCGGACGATCTCGGACATGTAGGCGGCCTCGTTCAGCCCCAGCCCGATCAGGGCGGTGATGAAGAGGTTCGTGAAGATCCCGTTGGGGATGGTGACCCACGGCTCCATGAACGGAATCCCCAGGGTGAACACCGGATAGATCAGGGACACGATGCCCCAGAAGACCAGTTGCACGTAGACCGGGGTCCCCCGGAAGATCCAGATGTACAGCCAGGCAATGCTCTTCAGCACCGGGTTGGGCGAGAGGCGCATGATGGCCAGGAGCAGGCCGATGACGATGGCGCCGATCATCGCGTAGATGGTCAGCGACAACGTCACCCACGCCGCCTGGCTGATCCGGCGGTCAAAGATGTATTTGCCCACGTCCTGCCAGCCGTAGTCCGGACGTTGGGCGGCGTCCAGCACGAACACCGCCAGCCCGATCACCAGGAGCACGGCAACCACATTCCGCCAGGGGTGGCGCAGCGGGATCGCGACGATCGCTTCCGCCGCCGCGGTGTCCGCGTCCTGTCCGCTGCCGGCCCGCGGCTTGCCGGGTTCCACCTCAGCCATCCAGTCGGAGTCCCGCTGGCTCATGTCCTATCCTTTGGCTGCCACGTTAAGGTCCGCCGTCTTGATTCCGCCGGACTCGACTCCCCACTTGGCGAGGATCTTGGTGTAGGTACCGTCGTCGATCAGGGACTGGAGCGCCTTCTGCAGGACGGGCGTGAATGCGCTGCCCTGGGCCACGGGGATCCCGTACGGCGCCACTTCGAACGCGTTGCCGGCGGTCTGCAGCTTGTCCTTGGTCTTGGAGATGGCGTAGAGAGTGACGGGCGAATCGGCGCTCATGGCGTCCACCTGTCCCACCACGAGGGCGTTGGTGGCCTGGTCCTGGGCGTCGTACTTGAAGATGGTGATGGCCGGCTTGCCGGCGTCGGTGCAGGCCTTGGACTTGGCGGGTACTTCGTGGGTGTCCTCATAGGTGGTTGCCTGGACGGCCACCTTAAGTCCGCAGGCGTTTTCCGGGTCCACGGTCTTGCCCTTGGGAGCCGCCCACTGGATGCCGGCGGAGTAGTAGTTCACGAAGTCGACCTGCTTTTCGCGTTCCAGCGTGTCCGTGAAGGAGGACATTCCCATGTCGTCCTTTCCGGCGCGCACGGCCGGAAGGATGTTGTCGAACGTGCCGATGTCGAAGTTGACCTTCAGGCCCATGACCTTGCCCAGGGCGTTGGTGAGGTCCACCGACCAGCCTGCCGGCGCACCGTTATCGTCCTTGAACTCGTTGGGCGGATAGTTGTTAGCCATGCCCACATTCAGGACGCCGGCGCTCTTGATTTTCTCCGGGAGCATCGCGGCGATGGAGTCATTCTTTTTCACGTCGACGGCGGTTTCAGTGGTCCCGGATGCCCCGCCGGTGGCGGCCGGTTCGCTGTTGTTGACGCAGCCCGAGAGCGCGAGCGCCGTGGTGATGGTAAGGACGGGAAGAATGTATCGGGTGCGCATGGTTTCCTTAGCTGTTCAGAGACTCTCTAGATTCGTGCCTGATGCTGTTGTTCAAGGATTTGACCGCAATGACGGATGTCCCGGAGAATCTCGTCGCCTCGAGCTTTCAGCTCGGGAATGCTGGAAACGCCCACCAACGTCATCGTACGCCTGAGCTCGTCCGCCAAGATGGCAATGATGCGCCCGACACCCGGTGAACCGGCCGCCACCAATCCGTACAGGTAGGCCCTGCCGATCGAGCAGGCGTCGGCTCCCAGCGCCAGCGCCTTGAGGATGTCGCTGCCGCGCCGGATTCCCGAATCCACGTAGATCTCCATCGAGTCGCCCACCCGCTGGCGGGATTCCTGGAGCACATCCATGGGACTGAGCATGTGGTCCAGCTGGCGGCCCCCGTGGTTGCTGAGCTGGACGGCGTCCACGCCGATCCGGGCGGCCTGTTCGACGTCGGCCGGGTTGACGCAGCCCTTGAGCACCATCTTGCCGTGCCAGGCCTGGCGAAGCGCTTCCAGTTCCCTCCACCCGCTGGTTGCATCCGAGTGGCCCAGGATGTCCTGCCACATTGAAGGCGTAATGACCGAAGTTGCCGCCGCGCTGCGGGGATCCAGGTTCGGAAAACTGATTCCGTCCGACTTCAGGAAGTTGATCCACCATGCAGGTCGCCGGGCGATGTCCGCGACGGTTGACAGCGTCAACGCCGGAGGCGCGGTGAAGCCGTTGTGGAGGTCCCGCTCCCGTGACCCCAGTGCGCGCGTATCGACGCCGATGATCAGTGTGGTGAATCCGGCGGCTTCACAGCGCTGCAGTTTGTCCTTCATGGCCTGGGCGTCGGAGGTGAGCCCGAAGTTGAACCAGCGGTCCAGGGACGGGTGCTGCTGGGCAATGGTTTCCATGGCCACGGTGCTTAGCCCGGCCAGCCCGTAGGGGATGCGGGCCCGATCGGCCGCGGCGGCGACCGCCAACTCACCCTCGGGATGGAACAGGCGGGTGGCGCCGGTGGGCGTCAATGCCAGGGGCAGCGCACTTGTTTTCCCGAGCAGCGTGGTGCTGGTATCCGGTCCGGAGACCGGGCCCCAGCTGGGCATCAGCGCCCAGGAATCAAAGACTGCACGGTTGCGGCGGAGCGTCACTTCGTCCTCGGAGCCGCCGTCGAGGTAGTCGAAGATGCCTGCCGGTAAGACCCTCCGGGCTGCTTTCCGGTACTCCTCCACATTGAAAGCGTTGGCCAGCACCCGGCGCCGCCTGGACAATACGGGGGCTTTGACTTGAATGAGCTGCCTGGCTTCGCTGACTTTCAAAGGGCGGTCCTCCAGTTGCGTGCGTGCGTTATGGCTCAGCCTAAGACGCGGAACGCCGCTTCACTATGGAGATCGTGACAAATTGCGGGGCCAGCTCCCTCGATCAGGTCGGTGGACCCGCGGCACGTTCACGACGAGCCGTGGGGCACCTGGCCTAAATTGCCCGGGATGCTTTGGCCTACAGGAGCCAGGCGAACCATTCTGAGCTGGGGCAGTTCCTCCCACTCCGGCGGCAGCAGGCCCCTCGCTCCATCGGGGCGGAAGCCATGCTTGAGGTAAAACGCCTGCGCCCGGGGATTGTCCTGCAGCACCCACAGATACGCGGGTGAATCGCCGACGGCGGCGCTCAACAGTGCCGCGCCCAGTCCCGTTCCGTGGGTGTGCCGGAGGGTAAAGATCGAATACAGTTCCAGGTTCTCGGGCCCGTGATCATCCCGGCCCGGGCCGGCGTCCGCCAAACCCACAATGTGGTTGTTGCCATCCACCGCAATGATCCGAGGGTCGGCCACTGCGAGGTGCGGACGCCGCCGTTCCACGCGTTCGGGGATGCTGGCCCGCCTGCTGCGGAAGAACTCCGGGGAGAGCAAGTGCCCGTAGCTCTCCTCATGAGCGAGTGTATGAAAGAGGACCACGGCCAGGGCGTCCCCGGGAGTGGCCTGGCGCAGCTGATAGTCCATCCGTTCACCCTAAGCTTCGCGGCGCACCTAGGCCGGTGTAGTGCCAGGCGTTTCCGGAGCGCCGGATGGCTCCTGCACGTCCTGGATAAGCTCGTTGTGCCGCAGGAACCACGGTTTGAACGGCGGATCAAAGCGGGCAAACCGTGCCGGGCCAACGGCCGTCAGCCCGGCCTGCATCAGTGCCGCCTGCAGCCCCGTGTTGCGGCGCGCGAAAGCAGCGCCGGTGCCGCTGCCCGAGAAGCGGACAACAGCGGCAAAGGAACCCGGAACGGTCCGGATGCCGACGTCGGGATTCGTCGGAACCGGAGCTGTTTCCGCCGTCGTGCCGGCGGGGAGCACAAAGGCGACCGCAAAGTCAGCGGGCGCATCGGTGCCCGGCAGCGGACCGCTCTGGACCACCGGCGCGGTCATCGCCAGCTTCTGCGACCGTCCACTTTCCTGAATGACGGGCGCTGTCATCGCCAGTTTCTGCCGGGCCGTGTTGTTGCCGCTGATGTAGTTGAACAGGTGGCGGAAGGCAGCGTTGCCGGCCCGGTCAAAGGTCGCGTTGACGTGCACCTCGGCGACAACGTGCGCGGGATAACGGCGCAACTCGAAGTGCGGGTAGCTGTGGACCAACTCGTAGGGCTGCTGTTCGGTCATGGTTCTCCAGACCCTACGCCGGTCCGGCGCGGGCGGCCAGACATCGGGCACAGATTGACCCCGCACACCTCTGGACATGTGACCAATCAGTCACCTATTCTGGAACTGTGGACGCCGTATTCAAGGCCCTCGCCGACCCCACCCGCCGGGACCTGCTCGATGAGCTCTTCCGGGAGGACGGGCAGACCCTCCACGCGCTCGAGGCCCGCTTCGAGATGACCCGCTACGGGGTCATGAAGCACCTCAAGCTGCTGGAGGATGCCGGCCTGGTGGTCACCCGCCGCCGGGGCCGCGAGAAGCTGCACTTCCTCAACCCGGTGCCCATCCGCCTCATCCACGACCGCTGGGTGAGCAAATACGCCGAACCATGGGCCGCTGGCCTCAGCGACCTCAAAACCAGATTGGAAAGTCCCATGGAAAAGATCTTCGAAATCTATATCAAGACCACCCCGGAGCGGCTCTGGGAGGCCATCACGGACGGCGAGATCCGCAGCAAGTACCAGTTCGGGTCCGTCATCACCTCGGACTGGACACCGGGATCCCGGTTCCAGATGGCTCCCAGGGGCGGGGCACCCCTGGGCGAAGGCGAGAACCTGGAGGTGGACCCGCCCCGCCGGCTCGTCCAGAGCATGCGCGCGCTCTGGGGCGAGGACGTCAAGGCCGAAG
>JBDTQQ010000170.1:0-5770 GCA_039932075.1 Pseudarthrobacter sp.
GGATCGGGACATTCCTTGACACTCCTGCGCCGTATGTGGATAAACCCCTGCGCGCGCCTCCGCCGTCGCCGGGGCGCCTGCCAGAATGGGTACGTGACCGTACCGAAGAGCGCCCAGGACTCCGCTGCCAGCAGGGCAGCCGACGTCGACCGAATTTCTGCGGAACGCCGCGCCAAAGATTTCCGCACCGCCCTGGTGGACGCGGAGGTCGACGACCTTCCCGCGGCGGAGCCCACCCGCATCGGCAGCCGCCGCGGGCTGGCCTACCTGGGCGTGTGCCTGGTCCTGATCGGGCTGAACCTGCGAACCGTGTTCTCCAGTTTCTCCGCCGTGCTTCCCGAGGTGACGGCCGACGCCGGGCTGCCGGGCTGGGCCGTGGTGGTCCTCACCACGGTGCCGGTGACGCTGCTCGGGGTGTTCGCCCCGCTTGCCCCGGTGCTGGCACGGCGCTTTGGCACGGAACGCGTGCTGCTTGGCGCCATGGCGGTGCTGACCGCAGGGCTGCTGCTGCGGCCGCTGGACGCTGCCGGTGCCGGGCATCTTCCCGCGCTGCTGGCCGGGACGGCGGCATGCGGCGGCGCGGTCTCGTTGTGCAATGTGTTGCTGCCTGGCCTGGTGAAGCGGGATTTCCCGCACCGCCTGGGCCTGATGGGAGGTCTGTACACCACGGCCATCTGCGGTTCGGCGGCGCTGGGCGCCGGCTTCACCTACCCCGTCTACACCGCGACGGGGGAGTGGACGGCGGCGCTGTGGCTCTGGGCGGTGCCGGCCGGCGTCGTCCTGCTGCTGTTCCTGCCGCTGGCCCTCCGGCAGCACCACGGCCGGCAGCAGCAGGCGGCCCGCGGCATCAACGTGTGGCGCTCGGCCGTCGCCTGGCAGGTGACGGTCTTCATGGTGCTGCAGGCGATGATGTCCTTCAGCGTGTTTGCGTGGCTCGCGCCGATCCTGCGTGAACGCGGGGTGGACGGCAGCACGGCCGGGCTGATCGTCTCGGCCTCGATCGTGCTGCAGATGCTGGGGTCGCTGTTCGCGCCGGCCCTGGCCGCCAGCTTCCGGGACCAGCGTGTTATAAACACCGTGGTGGCGCTGATGACCGGGAGCGGGTTCGCCCTTAGCATCTTCGGGCCGCCGGAGCTGATCTGGCTGTGGACCGGGTTGCTGGGTCTGGGACAGGGGAGCCTGACGGCGGTGGCGCTGACCATGATCATGGTCCGCACCCGCGACGGGCACACAGCCGCGCACCTGTCCGGCATGATGCAGGGCGTGGGGTACGGGCTGGGCTCTACCGGGACACTGATGGTCGGCCAGCTGCACCAGTCCACGGGGTCCTTCGCCGCGGCGGGCATGCTCTTCCTCGCCGTCGGTTCGCTGGCCGCGGTTTTCGGTTACCGCGCCGGCCGGAACCGCTTCATCGGCGGCTGACTTCCAGCAGGTGCGCCCGGGCCGCCGACTGTGGCATGCTTCCCCTCTAGCCTTCAATGCATCCACTATGGATCAGGCCCGCCCGTGCCCGTTCCTCCCCGTCCTTGGCCCCGGAATCAGCCGGGATCTTCCACCGCAGCTACCTGCTGGTGACCCTTGGCGCGTGCACCTGGTGGTCCTGGCAGCGTTCGAATCACTCGCGGTGACCACCATCATGCCGCTGGTGAGCCGCGAACTCGACGGCGCCAGCCTCTATGCGCTGGCCTTCGCCGGCCCGCCCGCCACCGGCGTTATCGGGATGGTCGCAGCCGGGAACTGGTCGGACCGGCACGGACCGACCGCTCCCCTGTAGGCGTCCGTGGCCATGTTTGTCGTGGGGCTGCTGATCGCCGGAACAGCGGTGAATATGCCGGCGCTGGTGTCGTGGTGGCGCTCGTGGCCGTCCGTCCCCTGGTTCCGCGCGGAACCTGATTGCCCGGCACGGACTGCCCAGCGACATCCTCACCCGCGGGCTGGTTGCAGCGGCATTTTTCGGGGCTGAGGTCATCTTCCGTACCTGCGGGTGGAACGGTAGCGGGCCTCACCCTGGCCGGAGGCGCCTTGGCATGGGCCGGCGCCTCAGCCATCCAGGGCAGGCTCGATCACCGGCGGGCCATCCGGATCGGCTCCGCCCTGATGCTGGGGGCCGTCGCACCGGCCCTGGCGACCACGGTGCTCGGCTGGCCGGCCGCCTTCGCCGGGGTCTTTGCCCTCACCACGGTCAACGGCATCGCCGCCGGGGCGGTCGCCCCCAGGGTTGCCTCGCGGCAGCGGGATTAGCGCCCGGTGGCCGTGGCCTTTGCCGCCGCCGCTTTTTCCATCGTTGACACTGCTGTCCATTCCGCCATCCGGGCCTGCTGGAGGGGAGTCTGGCGGTTGAAGTACCAGGCGATGCCCAGCAGCAGGAACCACACCGGAGCCACTACCAGCGCCAGCCGGGTGTCATCGGCCTGGGCCAGAGCCACCAGCATAAAGATGAAGAACGCCAGCACCACGTAGGGCATGAAGCTGGAGCCTGGCATCTTGAACTTCGAGGCCGTGTGCAGTTCGGGCCTCCGCCGGCGGAACACGATGTAGCTGACGAGGATCATCGACCAGACAAACATCGTCAGCACCGATGCAACCGAGGTGACGATGGTGAAGGCGCCGATGACGGAATCGCCGGAGTAGAGCAGGACGAGTCCGGACAGGAGGAAGATGCAGGAGAACAGGAGGGCGTTCTGCGGAACCTTGCGCGGGCTCAGCTTCCCGAAGGCCTTCGGAGCGTTTCCGTCCTGAGCAAGGCCATAGACCATGCGCGAGGTGGAGTAGATGCCGGAGTTGGCGCTGGATGCGGCGGAGGTCAGCACCACCAGGTTGATCACGACGGCGGCGATGCCCAGCCCCGCGAGGGTAAACATGCCGATGAACGGGCTGCTGGCAGGGTCAATGCTGTGCCACGGGTTCACCGCCATGATGACTACCAATGCCCCTACATAGAAGAGCAGGACGCGGATGGGGATGGAGTTGATGGCCTTGGGCAGGTTCTTTTCCGGGTTCTTGGTTTCCGCTGCTGCAGTGCCCACCAGCTCGATCCCGGCGAAGGCGAAGATGGCGATCTGGAAGCCGAGGATGAAGCCGAACACCCCATGAGGGAACATGCCGCCGTCGTTCCAGATATTGGCCAGGCTGGCCACCGCGCCGTTGGGGGAGGTGAAGTGGGTCGCGATCATGACCACGCCGGTGGCGATCAGCGCGAGGATCGCCACTACCTTGATGATGGCGAACCAGAACTCGGCCTCGCCGAAGGCCTTAACGCTGGGCAGATTCAGCACGATCAGCACGGCCGGCGTGATGAGGGCCGGGATCCACAGGGGTGTGCCCGGTGCGAGTTTGTCCACGTAGCCGGAGATGGCAACGATGTCGGCGACGCCGGTGACCACCCAGAAGAACCAGTATGACCAGCCGGTGAAGAATCCGGCCCACGGACCCAGCAGGTCTCCGGCGAAGTCGCTGAATGATTTGTAGTTCAGGTTGGAGAGCAGGATCTCACCCATGGCCCGCATGACAAAAAACAGCATGGAGCCGATGATCATGTAGACGAAGATGACGGAGGGTCCTGCCAGCGAGATCGTCTTGCCGGAGCCCATGAACAGGCCGGTTCCGATGGCGCCGCCGATGGCGAGCAGTTGGATATGACGGTTGCCAAGCGCCCGGGCGAGATGTGGTTCCCGGCGGTGTCCCCCGGTGTCGGTTTCCGGGGCGGTGTTCTCGGTTGCCGAAATTGTGCGTTCAGACATAAGGCTCTTTCCTTGTCACAGCTGGCGGCGGGCGGTAACGGTGGTGCCGTACCGGCCACGCGGCTCCGTCGCAAATGTGACGGAGATAACAGTTCGGGCCGGTGGATTAAGACTAGAGGCACGATTCCGGCCCGCTGCCGATGCTTCGTAGGTTGAACCTGCTGGGTCCACCGGCTGGCTCCCGGGGTGGGCGCCGTCGTTTAGCCGGGACTCTGCTGCCCTGCGAAAGATCGTTTTGCGGTGTCAGCCCGGGGTTCGCCGTGACGGCAAGGCCCCCCGCCCGGTTCCCCGCAGTGGCGTTCAGGGTCCAAGGAGAGCTGAATGGCTGCTCGACAAACGTCGAGTGTCGCCGCCTCAATCGTCGTCCGCTGTCCGACTGCGGTCCGGCCCGGGCAGGCATGCCCCACGGCGCGGCCGGCACGCATGTGCCGCCCTTATACTTCTGCCCATGACCGACGGGTCGAAAGTACTGCTGGTGGAAGACGATGCCAGCCTGGCTGCCATGCTGGACGAGCTGTTGCGGGGCGAGGGTTACACGGTGGTGCTGGCCCATGACGGGCAGCGGGCTCTGCACGAGGGGCTCAGCCAGCCTTTCGACGTCCTCCTGATGGATCGGGGCTTGCCGGGCATGGAGGGCCTGGACGTTCTGGCGCGGCTCCGCAGCCGGGGAGTGGCCACTCCGGCGCTGATACTGTCCGCGCTGAGTAACCCCGCGGACCGGGTTGAGGGCCTGGACCGGGGCGCGGAAGACTATCTGGGCAAGCCATTCGACGTCGACGAACTCCTCGCCAGGCTCCGGTCACTGTTGCGACGGCACACCACGTTGTCCGACGTCGTGCCCGTTCCCGGCGGCATGCTGGACGTCAGCGGCCGCACGGTCACACAGGGGAGCGGAGCCGTCATCGTCCTGTCCGAACGGGAAAGCGAGCTGTTGACCCTGCTGGCCCGCCGCCCCAGCAGATCTTCACGAGGGAGGGCCTGATGGATGCGGTGTTCCTGGAGGCGGACGACGACGGTGTCGTGGACACCTACGTGCATTACCTGCGGAAGAAGCTGGCCAAGTCCGCGGTGCTCACCGTCCGGGGCGTGGGCTACCGGTTGGGGGCGCTTCTTTGAGCACCCGCGAGCGGTCCGAACTGAGGGGCGCCGTGGTCCGGCTGGCCCTCCAGTTCACGGCGCTCATCATTGTCCTGCTTGCCCTGATGGGTGGCCTGATGTACTCCGGCGTGGCGGCCCGCGCCGATGAATCAGACAACCGGAAACTCGAGGGGGCCACGCTGGTGGACGCACCACGCGACGCCCCTTTGGACGTGTTTGTGGCTATTTCCGGCAATGGCCAGCTCGCCGTGTCACGCAACATGCCGACGGGCCTTCCGGACACCGGTGCCATCAACCGGGTCCAGGCGTCTCACGGGAGCGAACGGGGGACCGTCCAGGTGGCCGGACGGAGCTACGCCGTTCTCACCGCTTTCCATGACGGGCGGGTCGCACAGGCCGCTGTTGACCGGCATGAAAGCCAGGAAGAGGCGGACCGGCTGATCATGGCCCTGGCCGTTGCCGGCGGGGCGGCCGCCGTGCTGGGGGCACTCGCATCGGTGTGGATGGCTACGCGCGCGATGCACCCGCTGGCTGAAAGCCTCGCCCTGCAGCGCCGCTTCGTCGCCGATGCCAGCCATGAGTTGCGCACTCTGCTGACGTTGCTCAGCACCAGGGCACAGTTGCTGCGCCGGAAGCTGACCGCGCAGGGCGCTGCGCTGCCGCCCGACGAGCTCGCAACCGGCGTGGAGCGGATTGTCCAGGACCCGAAGCTGCTGACCGGCGTCCTCGACGATCTGTTGATGTCAGCGGACCCCCGCAGTTCGGCTGAACATGAGCCGGTCAACCTGGCCGATGTTGCGTCCAATGCCGTTGCCCTGACGGGGGCGGAGGCCCACAAGCGTTCCATCCGGCTGGAATGCAGTTCGCCTTCGGATCCTGTCACCGTCCATGGCTCGGCAGTCTCCCTGGGGTGTGCACCGCGCGGATTTCCA
>JBDTQQ010000171.1:0-5768 GCA_039932075.1 Pseudarthrobacter sp.
CATTCAAGCCGAGTAAGACCGCCGGGGAACCCTATTTTAAGGTCCGGGCAGTCTAGCCCCCTGGGGTCAGCGCCAGCCGAGCTGCGGCGCCACGTGCTTCAGGATCGATTCGATGACGTGGGCGTTGTAGTCGACACCGAGCTGGTTCGGGACCGTGAGCAGCAGGGTGTCTGCCGCGGCGATCGCTTCGTCCTCCGCCAGCTTCGCGGCCAGCTCGTCCGGGGCGCCCGCGTAGGACCGGCCAAAGACCGCGCGGGTTTTCTCGTCGATGTTGCCGACCTGGTCGGAGCTGTGGCGGTCGCGGCCGAAGTATTGCCAGTCGCGCTCGTCCGTCAGTGCGAAGACGCTGCGGCTGACCGAGACGCGTGGCTCCCGCTCGTGCCCCGCCTCCTTCCAAGCCTGCCGATAGAGCTCGATCTGCTCCGCCTGCTGGACGTGGAAGGGCTTGCCGCTCTCGTCGTCCTTGAGCGTGGAGCTCTGCAGGTTCATGCCGAGCTTCGCCGCCCAGATGGCCGTCGCGTTCGAGCCGGAACCCCACCAGATGCGCTCGCGCAGGCCCTCCGAGTACGGCTCCACGCGCAGCAGACCCGGAGGGTTCGGAAACATCGGGCGCGGGCTCGGTGCCGCGAAGCCCTCGCCAGTGAGCACCTCGAGCAGACGCTCGGTGTGCCTGCGGCCCATGTCGGCATCCGACTCGCCCTCGGCAGGGGCGAAGCCGAAGTGGCGCCACCCGTCGATGACCTGCTCGGGTGAACCCCTGCTGATGCCCAGCTGCAGTCGGCCGCCCGAGATCAGGTCCGCCGCGCCGGCGTCCTCAGCCATGTAGAGCGGGTTCTCGTAGCGCATGTCGATCACGCCGGTACCGATCTCGATGCGGCTGGTCCGTGCCCCGATAGCGGCTAGCAGCGGGAACGGGGAGGCGTATTGCTGCGCAAAATGGTGGACGCGGAAGTAGGCGCCGTCCGCCCCCAGCTCCTCGGCCGCGACCGCGAGATCGATCGCCTGCAACAGCGCGTCCGACGCGTTGCGCGTGCCCGACTCTGGGTGGTCGGTCCAATGGCCGAAAGATAGGAATCCGATGTTCTTCACACCTGGAACAAGCATGGTGGCGGCGGTTCCTATTCCCCCCGGGGCCTCGGCCTCGCACGCCCCTCCCGCAGCCCCGGCTGTGTCCGCCCGTCGGCTCCATTGCGGGGGTGCGAACTCCGGACCATATGCGTAGTCAGCCATGCCGGTGAAGCTAATGGCTCAAATTTCGGTGGGACGGCGAGGACGGTGTCGAAGCAGGTGCACGCCCATACCGGGTTGGCTGGGACTGCATGACTTCCTTCAGGCGCGGGTCCTGCGCTTTATCGAAGGACGCGACGACGGCCATGGCCACCGGCGTCGAAGAGGGACTTGCCGGCTACGACTGGACAGAAACGCTTCGGCAGCGCGACAACATGGTCGTCCAGCTTCTGGCCGCCAAGAAAGCCAGTGCACAGCTTCCATAGCAACTAGTCTTCCTGCCCCAGGACGCTATTCCCGCTCCAGCACGAGTTAATCGGCATCGTGCATCCGTCGGTTGCTGCTGCGGGAGGCCAGCTGCAGAAGTTCGACGGCGGCCTCGTGACTGCAGCGGTCGTGCACCATGGTCAGTGACACCCCTGAGTCCACGATTACAGCCGCCCGGGAACCGTTGTCAGTGGGAACGGGGACAGCCAGAAATCGTCTGGATTCCCTCGTCTGAACGGCCTGGGCATGCCATGCCCAACCGTGGTCGGCCTGCAGATCAGGGATGTGGACTGTGCGGCAGGCGGCACGGCGCCACACAAGAAGTCCACGTCCGAACGCTGTAGGCTCGGCGCATGGTTGAGCTCCGGCGTCGCACTTTTGCGCTGCACGCCCTGGCTGCTGCGGCGGTGGCGGCCGTGGGAACAGTTGTTTCCGCGTGTTCGCCCGGCGCCGAGGACAAAGCCGCCGACGGGGACACGAGCGTCAAGGGAGTTTCGGTGAAGCGGCACAAATACCAGTACGGCGAGGATGCGAGCCAATGGGGCGAGCTCTTCCTTCCGGAACTGCCGCCCGGCGGCGAGCACCGGGGCGTGGTGGTGGTGATCCACGGCGGCTACTGGCGTTCGCAGTACGGCGCGGAACTCGGGGAGCCGATCGCCAAGGATCTGGCCGCGCACGGCATGGCCGCCTGGAACCTTGAATACCGCCGCGCAGGAAACGGCGGAGGCTGGCCGAACACGTTCATCGACGTCCTCGCGGGAATCGACAAACTGCAGGACCTTGCCGACCAACACGCCCTGAACCTGGGCCCCGTGGTGGCGCTGGGCCACTCGGCAGGCGGGCACCTGGCTGCATGGGCTGCGGGCAGGGGCAAGCTCGCCCAGCTGGGCATGCCGGATGTGGACCGGCAGATACCCCGCCGGCAAGATGCGACGTCGGTGCACCTCACCGGCGTCGTCAGCCAGTCCGGGCTCCTCAACCTCGCCGAGGCGGAGCGACTGAACCTCAGCAATGGTGCGGTGGGCAACCTGCTGGGGGGACCGTCGTCGGAATATCCCCTGCGCCACAAGTACGCGGACCCCATGACCACGCTGCCACTGGCGGTGCCTGTTATCGCCGTCCACGCAACTGAAGACGGCACCGTCCCGTTGAGTCAGTCCGACTCATACGTCAGTGCCGGGATAGCAGCGAACATGAATGCGCGCCTGGTCAGCGTGCCGGGTGACCATGACAGCCTGATAGACCCGAAAACCCCCGCGTACCGGACGTGCCGCGAGCTGGTCCGGTCCCTGCTGGGTTAGATTCTGGGTAAGAACTGCATGAATTAGGTCGCCACTTCTAGACATTGGATGTCCCATGTCCTGTACTCTTGGTGAGTAAGACAAGTCGTCGCCCCTTCGGCGCGGCAAGGAGGAGATCACGTGGCTACCGCACCCCAAGAAGTATCGCCCGCCCGTTTCAGCGCGCAGCTCCGTTCGCATGCCCTGCAGACGCGGATCATGGACCTCATCCTGGAGCGTGGCCTGGGCGTCGGCGATGCCATGCCCACCGAAAGCGAGCTCTCCGCAGAACTCGGTGTGGGCCGCAACACCGTCCGTGAATCCCTGAAGGTACTGCAAGCCCTGGGTGTCATCGAAATCCGGCACGGGTTCGGCATGTTCGTGGCACCGAATAACTTCAGCGCCCTGGTGTCCGGACTGACCTTCCGTGGCCGGCTCTCCCTCCGCCATAAGGGCGAGGAGGCCATGGAGCTCATCGACGTGCGGCAGGCCCTCGAATCCGGGCTGATCGGTTCCGCCATCGACCTCCTCACGGACGAGCACCTTGCAGACCTGCGCGCCACCATGGAAGCCATGGAAGCCGCCGCCAGGAACGGGGAGCACCTTTACGTGCACGACGCCGAGTTCCACCGCCGCCTGTACGCGCCCCTTAACAATGAGCTGCTAATCAACCTGATGGACGTGTTCTGGCAGGTGTACCGCAAGATCCATCTCGCCCTCGGAACCGGTCCCGTCAACCTCGAACAGCAGACCCAGGACCACTGGGACATCTACGAGGCCGTGGCCAACAAGGACAAAGCCCTGGCTTCCGAACGCCTGCAGCGCCACTTTGACGGCATCCGCCTGAAACTCAAGGATGTCGCGGCCCGCTAACGCGGCCGCCTGGACCTGCCCCCACCGCCTGCACCCCGGGCGGCCCTAGCCCTGCCCAATGTTCGTAGAGAGTGCCTTTGCCGTGGAAATTTTCGTAGTGCCTACCGTCTCAGCCACCGGTTCCGTTGCCGCCGGGATCCTTGCCGCCGTCATCCGCAGCAAGCCCGACGCCGTCCTGGGCCTGGCGACGGGTGGCTCACCGCTGCCCATCTACGCGGCGCTCGCAGGCCACACGGTGGACATGTCCCGGGTCAGTGGCTTCGCCCTCGATGAATATGTGGGACTTCGCGCCGGACACCCCGAAAGCTACGCCGAAGTAATCAGGCGCGAGGTGACTGACCGGCTGCAGCTGGACCCCGCCAAGGTCGCCGTGCCGGACGGCAGCGCCGCGGACCCCGAGCGGGCAGCTGCCGATTACGACGCCGCCATCGCCGCTGCCGGCGGCATCGACGTGCAGATCCTCGGCATCGGCCACAACGGGCACCTGGCCTTCAATGAGCCCGGCTCCGCCCTGGATTCACGGACCCGCGTGGAGGTCCTCACCGAGCGCACCCGTGCGGCCAACGCCCGCTATTTCAGCACGCCGGAGGAAGTCCCGCTCCGCTGCATCACCCAGGGCCTGGGCACCATCATGGAAGCACGTCACCTGCTCCTGGTGGTCAATGGCGCGGACAAGGCGGGCATCTTGGCCGCCGCCCTGAACGGTCCCGTCACCGCCGACTGCCCGGCGTCGATCCTCCAGCGGCACCCGCACGTGACGGTGGTTGCCGATGAGGCAGCCGGTGCGCAGTTGGCACCGGGCAGTGGCCAGGTGGCTGTGCGGGTGGCGGGCGCACCCGCCGGCGTCTAAGGGACTCGGCCCGGAGAAGTTCCCGGCGCGCTGGACCGGGCCGGTGGTCCAGCGTGGCCTGCAGGGCTAATGCTCCGCGTAGGGGTCGGCGATGCCGATGTATTGGGTGGTGGTGTATTCGGCGATGCCTTCGGAGCCGCCTTCGCGTCCGAGTCCGGATTGTTTGACTCCGCCGAAGGGTGCTGCGGCGTTGGAGATGACGCCGGCGTTGAAGCCCACCATGCCGAACTCGATCTGTTCGGCCACGCGGAGGAGACGGTTGAAGTCGCGGCTGTAGAGGTAGGAGGCGAGGCCGTACTCGGACGCGTTGGCCAGCCGGATCGCGTCTTCCTCGGTGGCGAAGGTGGTCACCGGGGCGACGGGGCCGAAGATTTCCTGACCCAGGATCGCGGCATCGTTTGGCACGTTGGCGAGGACGGTGGGCTGGTAGAAGTAGCCGGGACCGTCCACGGGCGCGCCGCCGGTGATGGCGGTGGCACCGGCGTCGACGGCGGCGGCCACGAGTGCGTGGACGTCGCCCCGTGCGCCGGCATCGATCAGTGGTCCTACCTGGGTGGCGGGGTCGGTGCCGCGGCCGGTGGCCAGGGCGCCCATGGCGCCGGCGAACTTGGCTGTGAATTCGGCGGCCACGGATTCCTGGACCAGGAACCGGTTCGCGGCGGTGCACGCCTCACCCATGTTCCGCATCTTCGCTGCCATCGCACCCTCCACGGCTTTGTCCAGGTCGGCGTCTTCGAACACGATGAAGGGTGCGTTGCCGCCGAGTTCCATCGAGGTCCGGAGGACGTTCTGGGCGGCGTCTGCCATGAGGCGTTTGCCGACGGGGGTGGAGCCGGTGAAGGAAATCTTCCGCAGCCGGGGATCGGCGAGCAGCGGCCCGGAGATCCCGGCTGCCGACGAGGAGGAGACGACGTTCAGCACGCCGGCGGGCAGGCCGGCGTCGAGCATGGTCTGGGCGAACAGTTGGGCGGTGAGCGGGGTGAGTTTGGCGGGTTTGAGGACCATGGTGCAGCCGGCGGCGACGGCGGGGGCGACCTTGCGGGTGGCCATGGCGAGCGGGAAGTTCCACGGCGTGATCAGCAGGCACGGGCCCACGGGTTTGTGCTGGACCAGGATCTTGTTCTTGCCCTCGGGCGTGGTGAGGTAGCGGCCGTAGTCGCGGACAGTTTCCTCGGAGAACCAGCGCAGGAACTCGGCCCCGTAGGCGACTTCGCCCCGGGCTTCGGCCAGCGGTTTGCCCATCTCCAGGGTCATCAGCAGCGCGAAGTCCT
>JBDTQQ010000172.1:0-5755 GCA_039932075.1 Pseudarthrobacter sp.
TGGCTAGTGGTGGAAGGCCTGCGTTGTCCCGCTGGAGGGCATCGGCGCGGTCAGCCCGTCCAGGTAGGCGACTTCTTTCTTAAGATCGATCAGAAAGCCGGACGCCAGGTCGCGGGTGAAGCCGTTGCGGACGACGATCCTCTGCACCGTGATCTGGCCCAGTCCCTCCGGCATGGGGTAGGCCGGGACGAGCCATCCGTTCATTCGGAGGCGCTCGGACAGGTGGTGAAGGTTCCAGTTTCCCGTGTGCCCGTCAGCGAGCTGCCAGGCAAAGACCGGGATGTCGGATCCGTCGCTCCACAGGGTGAAGGCCTCCATCGCCCCGATTTCACCGGACAGATAGAGTGCTACGTCCCGGGATGTGGCTTGGACCGACTCGTAGCCGGCAAATCCGAGTCGGAGGAAGAGGTAATACTGCAGCAGTACCTGCGCGCCGGGCCGTGAAAAGTTCAGTGCGAAGGTCGGCATGTCGCCGCCGAGGTAGCTGACATGGAAGATCAGGTCACCCGGAAGCGCCTGTTCGTCCCGCCAAATGATCCAGCCGAGGCCCGGATAGACGAGGCCGTATTTGTGGCCTGAGGTGTTGATCGAGGCGACCCGGGGGAGGCGGAAGTCCCAGATGGTGTCCGGTTGGAGGAAAGGGGCGACCATGGCCCCTGAAGCACCGTCGACGTGGATCGGAATATCCAGGCCACGGCGTGCCTGGATATCGTCCAGGGCCGCCGAGATTTCCGCAACAGGCTCGTACACGCCGGTGTAGGTTACGCCCATAATGGCGATGACGCCGATGGTGTTTGCGTCCACGTAGCGGTCCAGGTCGTGGCCGTCGAGCATCTGGTGCTCCTTAGACACCGGAACAAAGCGGGCTTCTACATCCCAGTAGTTGCAGAATTTCTCCCAGCACACCTGGACGGCGGAGCTGAGGACAAGGTTGGGTTTGTCCGACGGCAGGCCGGCTGCCCGCCGGGCGTGCTGCCACCGGCGCTTCAAGGCCAGGCCACCGAGCATGCACGCCTCGGAGGAGCCGATCGTGGAGGTGCCCATGGCCTTGGCGGGCTCGGGCGCGTTCCACAAATCCGCGAGCATCCGCCAGCAACGGGTCTCGATCAGCGCCGTCTGCGGGTATTCGTCCTTGTCGATCATGTTTTTGTCGAAAGACTCTGCATAGAGTCGCGACGCTTCCGGTTCCATCCACGTTCCGACAAACGTTGCCAGATTCAGCCGCGAGTTTCCGTCAAGCATCGCCTCATCGTGGACAACCTGATATGCGGTGGAAGGCAGAGACTCCCGGTCCGGGATAGTAAAGCGCGGAAAGACGGTGGATTCCCCCGGCCGGCTGAACAAGGGGTTCAGCTCCACGACCGTGTCGGGTTCATGAGCCGATGTCCGGCGTGACCTGCTCACGCAGATACCGTCCAATGCATTGTCTCGCCCAGCCAGGCGAGAAGCGTCTCCAGGCTTTCGGGGTCGAGATGGGTGCCCGGATCGTTGTATCCGTTCCCAGCTGACGCCGCTACCTCGGCCGGGCGGCGTGTGTCCTCTTTGAACACGTGGTTCGCGTTCGGCGGGAAGGCGAAGGTCACGTTAGTCATTCCAGCGGCGGTTTTCTGGAGCGGGTCCCCGTCGGCATGTACATTGACCTGTACATCTCTTCCACCGATCAACACCAGGGTGGGGATCTGCACTTTCCCCAGTGAGTCGCAGGTGGACTCGAACCACAGTTCCCGGGCGAACGGGAGGTTGATGGGGGCTTCGAAGCTTGCGAGAACCATCTTCACGCTGTCGGGCAGGCCAGGATCCGGGTTCATTGGCTGCCCGGCCGCGTAGCGTGCAGCAGCTTCCTCGACCTTTGGCATGAGCTCGGCGCCACCGGGGACCTGCGCGGACTGAAGAGCCAGTTGGGAAAGCAACACAGACTGTATGGGGCGTCCGGGCGGTGCAGCGAGCACGATCCCGGCGAAGGGGACGTTCTGGGTAGTTGTGGCGTAGTGGAGCACATGCAGAGCGCCTTCGCTGTTGCCAAGTCCGACAATGCGGGTGGAATCGATGAAGTCCAGTTCGGCGAGCACCCGAACGGCCTCGGCCAGTTCGTCGAGATGAGACTGCATGCTCATCCTTCCGATAAGCTTCGTGACGTTTTCTCCCGCGTGCGGCCCGGATGCCCGCTTGTCATAGCGGAGAGATGCGATCCCGGCACGGGCAAACGCCTCTGCGAAGAGCCGCCCGCTGCCGTTGGTGCCGGGAAGGAGCGGTGAACACCAATCCCTGTCAGTGGGGCCGCTGCCGGCCACAAACACCACCGACGGAAAGGGCCCATCGCCGGCGGGCCGGACGACCGTGCCCGCCATAGTGATGCCATCCAGCTGCCATGCCACCTCAACAGAACTCGCCATGCCCACAGTCTCACAGCGACCTGTGCACAAGACAACGTCCTCACGCATTCCCGCCTGGCGCACCCCGGCGCTCCCCGGTCTCGGCGCTCCGCGGGCAGTAGCCGTCCGGGTCCAGCACACTGAGGATGCGTTTGCCGATGGTGCCGAGCTGGCGTGACTGCGCTTTCGTCAGGGGATCAAACACCAGCTTGCGGACGGCCTCCACATGACCCGGAGCGGACTCGACGATCTTCTCCAGCCCCTCGTCGGTGAGCGTGGCCAGGGTGATGCGTCCGTCGGTGGGGTCAGGGGAACGGCGGACCCAGCCGCGTTTTTCAAGCCGGCTCACCACTTGGGAGAGGCGGGGGAGGCCTGATTCGGTGAAACCAGCCAGGTCGCTCATCCGGCGCGTGCGGTCCGGCGCCTCGGACAGGCCCGCCAGGACCATATATTCAAAGTGGCTAACGCCGGCGTCGCGCTGCAACTGGGCATCCAAAGCAGACGGCAGTTTCATCATGACGCCCACCAGGGTCAGCCAGGCTTCGCGTTCGTCGCTGCTTAGCCAGCGGGGCTCCTCAGGTTGTTCCATGGGCAAAGCCCAGGGCATTTACTTCATGTGTGAAGTTGTTGGTCCTAGAGATCACTTGCACCGTGAACTAATGACCAGTAGTGTTTACTTGAACATTAAAGTACTTTCGTTCCGACCTCCCGAGGAGCACATATGACCGTCCTGACCGAGACCGTCGCGCGGCCATGTGAACAACCGGCCACCGTGCGCAGCCAGGTCACCGTCCCGCTGCGCTTCCCGGACGGCTTCACCGCCACTGCCGAGGTGATGACCTTCCACGGCCTGACCGACGGCAAGGAACACCTGCTGCTCGGACTCGGCCAGTGGGAGCAGAGGCTCCTGGACCAGGGACCGGGCGACGCCGCACCGCTCGTTCGGCTGCACAGCGAATGCCTCACCGGCGACGTCTTCGGCAGCGAGCGCTGCGACTGCGGTCCCCAGCTGCGCGAGGCTGTCGAGGAGATTGCCGCCGTCGGAGGTTTCCTGCTGTACCTCCGGCAGGAGGGGCGCGGCATCGGACTGTATTCGAAGATTGACTCGTACGCCCTGCAGGACGCTGGCCTGGACACCTATGAAGCCAACGTGGCGCTAGGGCGCGGCGAGGATGAGCGGGATTACGCTGCCGCCGCCCAGATGCCCGGCGCCCTCGGCGCTGGCCGGATCCGCCTCCTCACCAACAACCCGGACAAGGTGGGGCAACTGACAGCCCTTGGCGTGGAGGTGACGGAGCAGGTCCCTACGGGCGTGCACCTGTCCGAAGCCAACCGGCTTTACCTGGCAGCCAAGCGGAACCACACCGCTCACACAATCGACCTCCCGGCCTTGGACCTTCCGGAGGTGTCCGCCGCAATCCCGACGCATGACGAACTCCTGGCCCGGGTGGACGCCCTGATTCCCCGGTTGCGGGAGCGGGCACGGGAAACCGAAGAGCTCCGTCGCGTCCCGGCCGCAACCATTGCCGAGCTGAAGGCCGCAGGTGTCTTCCAGATGCTCGCGCCGAAGGCCGTGGGCGGATTCGGGATGGGGCTTGAAACCTATGTCCAAGTGGTTCGCCGCCTCGCACAGGGTGACGCCTCCACCGCATGGAGCGTAGGCCACCTGGTGGAGCACGTGTGGATGCTGGCCCGGTGGCCGCAGCAAGCACAGGACGAAGTATTCGCTGCCGGCCCCGCCCCTTTGGCTGCGGCAACCGGAGCCCCTCCCGGATCTGCGGAGAAGGTCCCCGGCGGGTTCGCCATCTCCGGCCGCTGGAGCTTTGCCTCCGGCGTGATGCATTCTGACTGGGCGCTCCTGGCAGTGCAGCACGGCGACGTCCGCCTTCAGTGCCTGGTCCCGATGGCGGATCTTGAGTTGCTTGACGTGTGGCACACGGCAGGCCTGCGGGGGACCGGCAGCAATGATCTCCGGGCTGAGGCCCTCTTTGTCCCGGCGCACCGTGCCCTCGAGTGGAATCTGCTGGCGGCCGCTGACAACCCGGGAAGCTTCATCCATCCGGATCCCAGCATCCACATCCCCATGGCCACGTTCCTGAATATGGTTGCCCCGGCGGCCGCGCTCGGTGCCGCGGAGCATGCCCTGGACGAGTTCCGCAACCTGATGTTGGTGCGCAAGGTCAAGCAGACGGTGGAGAAGCGCCAGGCGGATTCGCCTCTCGCCCAGGCCCGGTTCACCCAGGCGTACGGCCAGGTGGCCACCGCACGCCTGCACTGGGAAGAAGCTGTCCGGGTGGTGTCCGTGTCCTTCGGACGCCGGCCTGTTGCCTTCACTGATGAGGAGCGGGCGCGGTACCGGCTTTCCCTCGGCCTCAGTGGCCAGGCCTCGGCCGAGGCAGTCCGGCTCATCCTGACCGGCTCAGGCGGCAGCGTGCACCGCCTGACGCACCCGCTCCAGCGGATCCAGCGCGACGTCAACGTGCTGCTCAACCACGCGTCGCTGACCATGGACCCCATCCTGGAACAGGCCGGCCGCGGACTCCTGGACCTTGGGTTTACGATTCCGGCAGAACAGTTCTAGGCGGCGCCGAGCTAACCCTGACTCACTGGAAGTCAGCCAGCCACAGGTCCGGGCCGAACACCTCGTACTGGATGTCCTTGGCCGGAACGCCCTTGGCGATCAGGTCACTCCGGACCGCCTGCAGGAACGGCAGCGGGCCGCAAAGGTAGTATTCGGCGTCCAGCGGCAGCTCCACGGCGTTGACGTCCATGAACCCCTGGAAAGCTGAGCCGGACGGGCCCTGATCGTCCGCCGGATTGACGAACCAACTGTGGAGGGATCCCTCAGCCATCCGGCCGATGTCCTCGGTGACCTGCTGGCGGAGTGGAAACGAGTCCGGACTGTCATCAGCGTGCAGGAGCATCACCTGGCGCTGCGAGCCGGCCTTCACCAGGTGGGAGAGCATCCCGGCCAGGGGGGTGATGCCGATGCCGGCGCTGGCCAGCACCACAGGCCGGTCGGTGTATTCGAGCACCACATCGCCGAACGGGGCTGAAAGCACCACTTCGTCGCCGACGTTCACGTCCTGGTGCAGGAGGTTGGACATCTCGCCGTCAGGAGTGGCGAGCCCATGGACCCTTTTAACTGAGAAATGCCGGTGCTGCCCGTCGTCGGCGCGGGTCAGACTGTACTGGCGCGGCTGATGTACGCCATCCTTCATGGGCATTTTGATGGTCACGTACTGCCCGGGCAGGGACGGTTTTACCTCCCGTTCGTCGGTCCTCTCGACCACGAAAGTGACGACGTCGGCGGTCTCCTGGATGCGCTGGGCCACCCGCCAGGTGCGCCAGATGGTTTCCGGCGAGAGGTGCACCGCGCCGTA
>JBDTQQ010000173.1:0-5716 GCA_039932075.1 Pseudarthrobacter sp.
GGTGGGGGCACCTTTCGCATACGGCTCCGCTTTATTCCTTTCGCCGCACTACCAGGCCGGTACCGGCGGGGGCGCCGCCGTCGGGCCCTGCCAGTGCCTCAAGTCCCTCGATGGTGAGTTCATCAAGGTCGGTCGCGGTATCCACAAGCACGGTGTCACCGTCCGCGATCTCGCCGGCGAGGATAGCCTTGGCCAGGCGGTCGCCGATCTCGCGCTGCACGAGCCGGCGCAGCGGCCGGGCACCGTATGCGGGATCAAAACCGGACAGGGCCAGCCAGGCGCGGGCACCCTCGGACACTTCCAGCGTGAGCCGGCGGTCGTACAGCCGCTTTCCGAGCTCGGCCACCTGCAGCTCCACGATGTGGGACAGCTCATCCACGGTCAGGGCATCGAACAAGACCACTTCGTCCAACCGGTTCAGGAACTCCGGCTTGAAGGAGGCATTGACGGCGGCCATCACGGCATTCCGCTTGGCCTGCGCATCCAACGTCTGGTCCACCAGGAACTGGCTGCCGAGGTTGGAAGTCAGGACCAGGATGACGTTGCGGAAGTCCACGGTGCGGCCCTGGCCATCGGTGAGGCGGCCGTCGTCGAGCACCTGCAGCAGGATGTCAAAGACCTCAGGGTGCGCCTTCTCCACCTCGTCCAGCAGGATCACCGAATACGGCCGACGACGGACCGCCTCGGTCAGCTGGCCGCCTTCCTCGTAGCCGACATAGCCCGGAGGGGCGCCGACGAGCCGGGCCACCGAATGCTTCTCGCCGTACTCGGACATGTCGATCCGCACCATGGCGCGTTCGTCGTCGAACAGGAAGTCCGCGAGCGCCTTGGCGAGCTCCGTTTTGCCCACACCGGTTGGACCCAGGAACAGGAATGAACCCGTGGGCCGGTTGGGATCGCTGATGCCGGCCCGGGCACGCCGCACGGCGTCAGACACCGCAGTTACGGCCTTTGACTGGCCGATCAGGCGCTTGCCCAGCTCCTCCTCCATGTGCAGCAGCTTCTGGCTTTCGCCCTGCAGCATGCGTCCGGCGGGAATGCCGGTCCAGGCGGAAATGACCTCAGCGATGTCGTCGGCGGTAACTTCCTCAGCCACCATCTGGGCGGGCTTATCCGTGACGGCTGCCTCGGCCGCGGCGGCGGCGCTCAGTTCGCGTTCAACGGCGGGGATTTCGCCGTACAGGATCCGTGACGCCGTCTCCAGGTCACCTTCGCGCGCCGCCTTGTCGTAGGTGGAGCGCAGTTCGTCGAGCTTCGCCTTGAGGTCGCCGACGCGGTTCAGGCCGGCTTTCTCGGCCTCCCAGCGGACGTTGAGCGCGTCCAGCTCCTCGGTCTTGTCCGCCTTGTCCGCACGGAGCGCGGCCAGCCGCTCCACGGAGGCAGCGTCCTTTTCATTCTCGAGGGCGAGCTCCTCCATGGTGAGACGGTCCACGGCTCGGCGCAGCTGGTCGATTTCTTCAGGCGCGGAGTCGATCTCCATCCGCAGCCGGGAGGCGGCCTCGTCCACCAGGTCGATAGCCTTGTCCGGCAGCTGGCGGCCGGAAATGTAGCGGTTGGAGAGGGTGGCGGCGGCCACCAGGGCAGCGTCCGCGATGGTCACCTTATGGTGCGCCTCGTAGCGTTCCTTCAGGCCACGGAGGATGCCGATGGTGTCCTCCACGCTCGGCTCCCCGACGTACACCTGCTGGAACCGGCGCTCCAGCGCAGGGTCCTTCTCGATGTTCTCGCGGTACTCGTCCAGCGTGGTGGCACCGATCAGCCGCAGCTCGCCGCGGGCCAGCATGGGCTTGAGCATGTTGCCGGCGTCCATGGACGACTCCCCCGTGGCGCCCGCCCCCACCACGGTATGGATCTCATCTATGAAGGTGACGATCTGCCCCTCGGAGTTCTTGATTTCCTCCAGGACGGCCTTGAGCCGCTCCTCGAACTCGCCGCGGTACTTCGCGCCTGCCACCATCGAGGCGAGATCCAGGGCGATCAAGGTCTTGCCGCGGAGGCTTTCCGGCACGTCATTGGCCACGATGCGCTGGGCGAGGCCTTCGACGACGGCAGTCTTGCCCACGCCGGGCTCGCCAATGATGACGGGGTTGTTCTTGGTGCGGCGGCTCAGCACCTGGATGATGCGGCGGATCTCGGTGTCGCGGCCGATCACCGGGTCCAGCTTGCCTGAGCGCGCCATCGCGGTGAGGTCGGTGCCGAACTTCTCCAGGGACTGGAACGTGTTCTCAGGGTCCGGGCTGGTGACCTTACGGTCACCGCGGACACCGGGCAGGGCGGCGAGGAGCGCTTCGTGGGAGGCGCCGGCGTCGCGCATCAACCGCCCGACGGCGTCACTTCCGGCAGAGAGCCCCAGCAGCAGCACTTCGGTGGAAACAAAGGTGTCACCGAGGCGGTCGGCCTCGTTTTTGGCGTTTTGGATGGCCTGCAGCGCGGGCCGGGACAGCTGGGCCTGCTGCGCGGAGCCGCCCGAGGTTGCCGGCAGCGCCTTGATGGCACTGCTCGCCTGGACGCTGACGGCGTCCGGGTCAGCGCCCGTGGCGCGGAGGAGTGCCACGGCGACGCCCTCCCGCTGATCCATCAGGGCTTTGAGCAGGTGCGCCGGCTCAACCTGGGGGTTGCCGATGGTGGAGGCATTCATGGCTGCCGCCGACAGAGCCTCCTGGCTCTTGGTGGTGGGTTTGAAGTCCAAAGAGAGCTCCTTCCGGAATGAGCATTTTCGCTAAGTTGAGTCTACTACGCTCAACTTTGACGTGTCGCAGGACAGAGAGCATTTTTGCCCACAGCGAACCAGGTTTTTGGCAGCATTGCCCGGGCCCCGGGAAGTGGTGTCCTTGCACTGTATCGCCGCAGGCGGGATCAACCTAGGATCGCCGTAACGCGGTAGTTAGCCGGCGGCAGGTTTCGTCTCGATGTAGTCGATCACCAGGAACTCGCCCGCCCGGACCAGTTCCACATACCAACGGGTTGGCCTGTCCAGGTCCTCCCAGCTGCCTTGGCCGGCCACGACGGGCCGATAGACGGCGTCGAACTTCAGGAACGTCCCACCGTCCGTGGCGCTCGAATCGATCTCCTGCAGCAGGTCAAACTTCCCGCGCCCGCCCATGCCCGGCTCGGCCGAACGGACGGCTGCCAGGTTCTGCTGGTTCATCGCCTTCACGGAGGCAAAATATTCCTGCCAGGCGATGTCGCTGTGGGTGGTGAACAGCGTGCTCGAGTAGGCCTCCGCGTTCCTGGCCGACAGCCGCTCAACACAGTTTTCCGGGACCGCCTTGCCGGAGCTCCAGGCGGTGACCAGTTCGGAACCGGCGTTGAGCCAGCCGCTGTAGGCGTTCAGGACGCTGCCGATCGTCTCGCGCGGGGTGCCGATCGGGATCCGGACCGGCGTCAGGTCGTTCTGGCCAACAAAGGGGCACTCCGGCGGCAGTGCTGACACGGGCGTGGCCGGCGCAATGTCGGGCAGGGGCGTCGGCGACGGGAAGAGGCTGCAGCCCGCGAGGCCAGCCAGCAGCGCCAGGGCGGCAGCCGCCGTCGTGATTTTTCTGCCGAGCACACGCCTGACCGGAACGTTCATTACTTCTCCCCCAATACCGCCGCCCTCGTCCGGACGACGCTGACCAGCCTACCCGTCCGTACCCTGCATGAGGTGAGAGAGCGTTGGGCCAAAAGGCGCGTTAAGTGAGAGAGCGTTGGGCCAAAAGGCGCGTTAAGTGAGAGAGCGTTGGGGCGGTCAGCTCGGGTAGACGGACACTGCACCGGCCTTGATCACGAAGTACACCTGCATGCCGGGCACGAGCCCCAGATCGGCGGCTGCGGCCGGGGTGATGTCCGCGCTGAGCAGCCCGTGTTCACCCGCGCGGACACGGACCTGGTCGCCGTGCGGCTCCAGGTCAGTGATGGACACCGGGAAGGCGTTGCGCGGGCTGCCGTGCGCCTCGGACAGGAAGACGGAAACAGCCGACGGCGGGAACACCGCCACGCCCGGCTGTCCGGCGGGCAGGGGGCCGGGGACGTCGTGGTGCTGTCCGTAGAGGTTCAGCCCGCCGGAGTGAAGGCCGTGCTCGGTGATCCGGCCGGGAAGAAAGTTGAGTCCGGCCAGCCCGGCGGCAAACCGGCTGCGCGGCCGCTGCAGAACCTCGCGGGTGGGGCCTTCCTCGCTGATCCGGCCGTTCTCCAGGATGACCACACGGTGGGCCAGCATCAGTGCGTCCAGGACGTCATGCGTGATGATGATGGCGCGCCGGCCTGCCAGCACGCGTTTGAGCAGGCGGCGGAGTAAGGGCGCGGCATGGATGTCCAGCGCGGCCATGGGCTCGTCGAGGAGGAGCAACCCGGGGTCGGCGGCGAGCGCCCGCGCCACCGCCACACGCTGCGCCTGGCCGCCGGACAGTTCCCCTGGGCGCCTGGCTTGCAGCTCCGTGGCCTCGACCTCCGCCAGCCAATGCTGCGCTGACTTCCTGGCGGTTTCCTTCGAGGCGCCCGCACTCCGGGGCCCGAACGCGACGTTGTCCAGCACACTCAGGTGCGGGAAAAGCAGCGGTTCCTGGGCCAGGAGGACGGTGCCGCGGTGATGCGGTGCGGTCCACCCCCCGCGCCCGGCGGTGAGGTCAAAGAGCGTCCTGCCGTCCAGTTCGGCCCTGCCCGAGTCCGGGTGCAGCAGGCCAGCGATGACGTTGAGCAGCGTGGACTTGCCGGCGCCGTTGGGTCCCATCACGGCCACCGTTTCGGCCGGCCCGAGGCTCAGGGACACGTCGAAACCGCGCTGGTCCACGGCTGCTTGAACCAGAAACGTCACTGGACCGCACCGCCCGCGGCCGCCGCCGTCGTCGTACCCTCCGGCTTACTCACCCGCGGGCTGCGGTACGCGAGCGCCACCACGGCAATGGCAACGGCCACCAGGACCAGGGAAAGGGCGACGGCGGCGTCCGCGTCTGTTTCGCGCTGCAGGTAGATTTCCAGCGGCAGGGTCCGGGTCACCCCCTGCAGGCTGCCCGCGAACGTGAGGGTGGCACCGAATTCGCCAAGGCTGCGTGCAAAGGACAGAACGGCGCCGGACGCGAGGCCCGGCAGCACGAGCGGGAGCGTGACGCGGCGGAGCACGGTGCTGGGGCTCGCGCCCAAGGTGGCTGCCACGGCTTCGTATTTTGGTCCCGCAATGCGCAGGGCGCCCTCGAGGCTGACCACCAGGAACGGCAGGGCAACGAACGTCTGGGCCAGCACCACGGCCGTGGTGGAGAACGCGATCTGCAGCCCGGCCACCTCCAGCGTCCGGCCCAGCAGGCCCTGCCGGCCGAACGTGTAGAGCAGCGCAATGCCGCCCACCACCGGCGGCAGCACCAGCGGCAGGAGGACCAGCGAGCGCAGGACACGCTGGCCGGGAAAACTGCCGCGGGCCAGGACCACGGCGAGCGGCCCCCCCAGGATGATGCACAGGACCGTGCTCGCTGCCGAGGTGCGCAGGCTCAGGCCGAGGGCTGTCAGCGAGGATTCGGACGTGACCAGGGGGATGAACTTGGCCCAGTTGACCTTGGCCACCATGGCTACGAGCGGGAGCACCACGAGCAGCGCCCCGGCGGCGGCCACAGCGTAGATCCAGCCGGGAATGCCGGTGTAGACGGCGGCTTTGCGGGCGGCCACTCGTTGTCTCACGGCTTGCCGAAGCCGGCAGCGGCCAGTGCAGTCTGGCCTTCAGGGCCCAGGGCGAACTCCACAAACGCAT
>JBDTQQ010000174.1:0-5701 GCA_039932075.1 Pseudarthrobacter sp.
AGTTGCGAAGGGTCGAGCCCGCCCGTCTCAGCACCCGGCGCGCGTTGCCTCGTCCAGGGAACCGCCCCAGGTAAGCGGCGCAGAAATCTTGAAACGCCGTCCGCTCACTTCCTCCGGCACAATACGGAGGAAGTGGTCTTTGGGGCCGGTCTCCCACGGAAAGAGTAATTGCCCAACAGAGGCCACGAGCTCGGGTGTGCGGGGTAGCCCTGTAGCTGTCCCTTTCACCACAACACTCCAGGCGACGCCCGCATCGGTGTCAGCACCATCGGCCTCGAGCGCCACCATTTTGCCCAAGGCAGACGCAAGCTTGGTGCCTGCACCGGTCCTGAAGACCAGGGATTCGTGGTGGACCTTGTAGTTGATGGGAAAGATTTCGGGGTGGTCGTGCACCCAGACGGCAAGGCGGCCCACGGACGCGCCCCGCAACAGTCGCCAGCATTCCTCAGTAGGTAGTTGGGCGGTCTCCGGTATCGATGCATCTGAGGTCATGCCCACGAGCATAGGGGCGGTGCGACTCGGGACGTAGGGCACAAAGACCCCTAAACGCGGTCTGCGGGCATGGAGGAAACGCGCAGCGAGGGGTAGTCTGTGTGCAACTGCTGCAGCCGGTTGGCCCGCGGGTGAGGTCAAAATACGCGGAAGGCGGTCCCGTGAGCGAACGCAGCCGGCGATCCGCAGAGGGCCAGCAACCTGTTGCCGGCGCTCGGATGGACGAACTTTTGACCGACTTTGTTGACCGTGCCGGTGAGTTGGTCAGCGCCCAACAACGGATGCAAGGCCTCTTGAATGCCGTCGTTGCATTGGCCGAAGACCTGAGCCTGGAGGCCGTCCTGCACAGGGTGGTCGGGTCTGCCTGCCACCTTGTGGACGCTGAATACGGGGCGTTGGGTGTCATCGGGAGTGACCGTGGCCTAAGCCACTTCATCACGGTGGGGATCGAGGAGGACCTCGCCCACGAGATCGGACCGCTCCCCACCGGCCACGGTGTTCTTGGCTTGTTGATCCGGGATCCGAAGCCGCTGCGGCTGCATGACCTCGGCCAACATCCGGATGCCTACGGGTTTCCCAGGCACCATCCGCCGATGAAATCGTTCCTCGGCGTACCCATCCGGGTGAGGGATGTTGTGTTCGGCAACCTTTACCTGACCCAAAAAAGGGGTGGCGGCGACTTCACGGACGAGGATGAGGAGCTCGCGGAGGCACTTGCTGCTGCCGCCGGCGTCGCCATAGAAAATGCCCGGCTCTACGATGACGCCAGGCGCAGAACAGCGTGGCTTCAGGCCTGTATGGACGTGACCGACAAGATGGGGGATGCGGAGGCGCCGGGGGACCAGAACGGGGGACTGGACATGATCGCCGCCAGGGCACTGCAGGAGTCCAGTTCCTCCCTTGCGCTCATCCTGGTTCCGGAAGGCACTTCCGGCCTGTTCCGCGTCGCGGGGGCCGCGGGAGGAACCTCCGCGGAGTGGGTTGGACGGCTTTGGCCGTTTGATTCAGGAGAAATCGACGCCGTCCTTTCCACAGGCCAGGCGGCTGTCATCGACGACGCTTCGTCGGCCCTCGGCGTGGCTCTGGTGCCGGATGGCGGCCACCTGTTGGTCGTAGACCTCAGCGCGCGCGGCACTCACTACGGGCTTTTGGTCCTCGTGCGCGAGCATGTTGCCGGGAAGTTCAGCAGGACGGATGTGGAGATGGGCTCAGTGTTCGGTTCGCACGTTGCCCTTGCGCTGGAACTCGCAAGAGCTCACCGGATGCGGGAACGGCTTGCGGTGTTCACTGACCGGGACCGGATCGCCCGCGACCTGCATGACCTCGTTATTCAGCGTCTGTTCGCCGCGGGGCTCAGCATCCAAAGCCTCCGGCGCTTGATTACCACCGACGCCGGCGCCAGTACCCTGCAGAACGTCACCGCAGAACTGGACGAGACCATCCGGGAGCTTCGCAACACGATTTATTCCCTTAATGACTCCGCCCTGGAGAAGGAACTTCTCAGCAGCCGTGTGCTGCAGGCAGTCCGCACTGCTGCACAGTCGCTTCGGTTTGTTCCCCGGCTTACCCTGACCGGCCCCATCGACGCGATCAGGGACGAGGAAACCGCATCAAACATCCTGGCCGTCGTTACGGAAGGGCTGAGTAACGCCGTCCGGCACTCAGGGGCGGATGCCATCCGCGTGTCCGTTTCCGTAGACGACGGATTTGTGTATGTCCGGGTCCAGGACAATGGCGCGGGATTCAGCGTCCGAACACCCGGGAAAGGAATGACCAATATGCAGCACAGGGCCAGCATGCTCGGCGGCACTTTCGAGGTCTCCAGTTCCCCTGAAACCGGAACTGCACTGACCTGGAAGGCTCCTGTGTTCTAGCGTGGCCACTTTGCTGCCGGCGCAGGCGCTACTGGCCGCAGGCGCTACGGGTCACGGTGCTGCGCCACATGGACTGCCGCCTGCGTCCGCCGTTCAAAACCCAACTTCGCAAGCAGGGACGAGACATAGTTCTTGACAGTCTTTTCGGCAAGAAGCATGCGCTCGCCGATCTGGCGGTTCGTGAGACCCTCGCCGATAAACTCCAACACCCTGCGCTCCTGGTTGGTCAGCACCGCGATCCGTGGGTCCACGCGCTCCGGCTCGGCGAGGCCCTGCACGATTCTGGCCTTCAGATCGGCATCGAAGAGCGACTCTCCCTTGGCGGCGCGGCGAAGGGCTCCGATCAGGTCGGAACCACCTATCTCTTTGAGAACGTACCCCGCGGCCCCGGCGAGGACTGCGCCGCGGAGTGCCTGCTCGTCGTCGTAGCTTGTGAGGATCAGGCAATTGATCGTTTCATCGACCGAATGCACATCGCGGCATACTTCAATGCCGGTACCGTCCGGCAACCGTGCGTCAAGAATTGCCACATCAGGACGCAGCGCCGGAATCCGACGGGCCGCTTCAGCGGCTGAACCGGACATACCCACAACGACGAACCCTTCGCTTTCCAAGAGGTCCTCCAAACCACGGCGCACCAACTCGTGGTCGTCAAGGATGAACACCCGGATCCTGTCGATCGACAGTTCAGTGCCGTGTTCGGATGCTGTTGAGGCGTTCATCGTGATCCCTTCTGCGCCCGCCGGTGCCAACCCGCAACGGCGTGCCGTCGTGAGCCTGACTCATTCTTTAGGAACGGCAGTGCCACCACAAGGGTCCAATGACCCGGACGGGGTGCCCTCGTGGACGTTGAGCTTCGAGCCGTGACCTTTGGCCCTACTAACCGGGGCAATGCAGCACGACTCTGGAAGGGACTCATTGCACGGCCGGGGGTGCGGAGCCACGTTGTTGCTGCGACGGAAGGACTCCCATGAAAGCCCGTTCCATCACCATGCTCATAGTCGGCATCCTGTTCTCCATGATGGGGGTGGGGCTGCTGTTTGGCGGCATAGCTGCGTCGTGGGTGAATGCACTCCAGAACGACGGCGGATACCTCACCTCCCCGCGGGAGCGGTTTGCAGTGGATTCCACGGCCATAGTCTCCGCCCGGGCAGATGTAATACGGGACGACTCATCCCCGGGACCGCTGCCCTTTGACGTGGGCAGCATCCGGCTAACGGCGGAGTCCGTCAGCCCGGGGAAGGACATTTTTGTCGGCATTGGACCCAGGCAGGATGTTGACCGCTACCTTTCAGGAGCCAACTACTCCGAATTGCGGGAAGTCAAGTTCCGGCCCTTCCGTACTGAGTACCGGGAGGTTCAAGGGACAACGCCCCTATCAGTTCCCGCAGAACAGACATTCTGGGTGGCTTCCGCGGTGGGTGGCGGCGAACGGAACCTGGACTGGAAGATAGCTGCGGGGGAGTGGTCCGTGGTGGTCATGAATGCCGATGCCAGCCCCGGAGTGTCAACGGACCTGCAGGCAGGCTTCCGGTCCGAACTGTTCGGTCCCATAGCTGCGGGACTGCTGGCAGCAGGAGCCATCCTGCTGGTCCTCGGTGTGCCGCTCCTGATCTTCGGCGCCCAGGGGCTGGGGCGCCACGCAGCGCAGCCGGCCGCCCCAGTGCCAGGGGCGCAGCCCGGAGTCGCACCCTATGGAGCCCCTCAGGGCCGGCCAAACCAGGTCATGGGCGAACAGTTCACAGGCAACCAAATCACGGGTGGCCAGGCTGCTGCCGAACTGAGGCCCTATCCGGCACGGCTCCGCGGCGAACTGGACCCGGTGCTGTCCAGAGGGATGTGGCTGGTGAAGTGGTTGCTGGCCATCCCGCACTTTGTTGTGCTGTTCTTCCTCTGGTTTGCGTTTGTTGTGGTCACCATAATCGCCTGGTTCGCCATCCTGTTTACGGGCCGGTTCCCACGTTCCCTGTTCAACTTCAACGTGGGGGTCCTGCGCTGGAGCTGGCGTGTGTCCTTCTACGCCTATTCTGCGCTGGGAACGGACAGGTATCCGCCATTTACCTTGGCCAAGACGGACTATCCCGCTGATTTTGAGGTTGATTATCCGGAGCGGCTGTCCCGCGGACTCGTGCTGGTCAAGGGCTGGCTCCTCGCGCTGCCACACCTGATTATTATTGGCGCGCTGACAGGCGCGAGCACTGTCCGTTGGAGCGACCCCCGGAACCCGGGAATAAGGTACGAGACGGCAACAGGCGTCTCCTTGTTTGGGTTCCTGGTCCTTGTTGCGGCGGTCATCCTGCTGTTCACCGGCCGTTACCAGCGCCCGTTGTTTGACCTGCTCATGGGCTTCAACCGCTGGATCTACCGGGTCATCACCTATGTGGCCCTCATGCGCGACGAGTACCCGCCGTTCCGCCTGGACCAGGGCGCCCTGGATATTGGCGAACGGACCCCGGCACCGCTGAATGGCCCGCCGCCGCCGGCAGGTGCCGCCTTCCCACCGGGTTCTCCAGCACCGCGAAACAGTCCCTCGCCCTCGGAAACACCTGCGCCGCCGTCGGGAAGCCCGATGCCGCCGGAAGACCCTACAACGCGCGCGTAAGGCTCCTCCGCAGCTAGGGTCGTATCCATGAACCCAACACTCCTCAGGACAGCGATTGTGCGTTTCCCCGTGGTTGCAGCCACCGTGGGGATCGGTGCGGCGGTCACGGTGTTGCTGGCACTGGGGGAGGACCCGGCGGCACGGTGGACAGCAAGCGGCTACGCCCTCCTCATTGCGGTCATCCGGTCCGGCTCGATGCTCAAGGCGTTGCTCGGCGGCCGGTGGGGTATTGACCTGCTGGCCGTCACGGCCATCGGCGCCACGGTGGCGGTTGGCGAATACGTCGCGGCCCTGATCATTGTGCTCATGCTTGCCGGAGGTGAAGCGCTGGAAGACATTGCCCAGGGAAGGGCAACCCGCGAGCTGAGATCCCTGCTGGAGCGCACTCCCCAGACCGCCCACCGGGAAGTGAACGGCGGTCCGCCGGAAGACATCCCCGCCGAAGAAGTCAGGCCGGGGGATCTCCTTCTGATAAAGCCGTCGGAGGTAGTGCCCGTGGACGGTGTGCTCATCTCCGCAGCGGGCACTTTCGACGAATCCATGCTGACGGGGGAAAGCCTGCCGGTGGAACACGTGGACGGCGACACGCTGCTCAGCGGATCGGTCAACGGCGACAACGCTGTGAGCATGAGAGCGACTTCCACAGCAAAGGACTCGCAGTACAGCCAGATCGTCGCCCTGGTCCAGGCGGCAGCCTCGAGCCGGCCACCAGTGGTCCGGCTCGCCGACAGGT
>JBDTQQ010000175.1:0-5660 GCA_039932075.1 Pseudarthrobacter sp.
AGGATCCGTAGGGGGCGTCCAGCTCCACCTCGGTCCCAATCGGCATGTCCTTGAGTACACGCTTGAATGCCGTGTCGCGCATGCGGGTCGTGCACATCAGGTTGGGCTCGTAGGGGGCGCTGGATAGGGAGAATCCGCGGGTGTTTCCCTCCGCATCGGTCTCCGTCGGGTCGATCAGGGTGTAGTCGGCGAATTGGCCGGCCTTGTACGTAAAGCCCGCGGGCTTTTCAAACTGAAACAGCATGGTTCCTTCGGCTGCTGCTTCCTTCTTGACCAGCCTGGTTCTTGGGAGTGACATTGTGGAACCCCTTTCCCGTGATCGTGCCTTATGCATGTGTCTGCTAATGGTGCCTGGACTGGGCTCACTGGCCGGCCAGTTGGCGAGCGGCTGCCACAATATGCCGGGAGGATATGCCGGCTTCGTCGAGGAGTTCGGCCGGCCTGCCCGAGGTGGGCAGGCCCTGCACAGCAAGATGGGCGACCCGCAATGCCGGCACGGAGGCATTGGCCAGTGCTTCCAGCACGGCACTGCCCAGTCCCCCTTCGGGATAGTGGTCCTCCACCACAACCAAGCGGCTGCCGGTGACCCGGCAGGCCTCAACCAGGGCCGCCCGGTCGATGGGTTTGACCGAGTAGGTGTCAATGACCCTGGCATTGATGCCCAATTCCGCGAGCCCGTCGGCCGCGGCCAGGCACTCATGCAGCGTCACACCGGCCCCGACCAGGGCTACCTGGTCCTCGGGTCCGGCGTGGTGGAGCTTGGAGCCGCCGACCGGGAACATCTCCTCGGGCGGGTAGATCACCGGGTAGGCGCCCCGGGTGGTGCGCAAATACACAATGCCGTCGGTGTCGGCCATCGTCAGGGTGAGCCTGGCGGTGCAGGCTGCGTCCGCGGGGTATAGGACGATGGAGCCGTACACGGCCCGCAGGGCGGCAAGATCTTCCAATGCCATCTGGGACGGGCCGTCCTCCCCGATCTCAACCCCGGCGTGGGAACCCACAAGGCGGACGTTGACTTCTGAGATCCCGGCCATGCGGATGAAGTCATAGGCGCGGGAGAAGAACACGGCAAAGGTGGAGGCAAAGGGGATGTATCCGCGTACTGCCAGGCCCACCGCCGACGCGACCAACTGCTGCTCGGCGATGAACATTTCAAAGTACCGTTCCGGGCACACGGCCTGGAAATCCTCCGCGTGCGTGGAGTTTCCGACTTCCCCGTCAAGGACGACGACCTCCGGTCGGGCCGCCAAGGCGGCGATGGCGGCGCCAAAGGCTACCCGGGTGGCCACCTTCTCGCCGAGCTCGTAGCTGGGAAGAGCGACGGCGGCACCGGGGTCGGGTGCGATGGCCGGTGCCGGCGGGCCCGGGAGTGGGGAAGCTGTCGTGATCCGCACACTGGTGGGGCCGCCTAATGCCGCGATGGCCCGTTCCGCCATCTCCGGCGGGAGGGCCTTGCCGTGCCAGCCGTTCTTGTCCTCCAGCTCCGGCACGCCCTTGGCCTTGATGGTCTTGGCCAGGATCACCGCCGGCTGTTCGGCGCCGGAGCGGGCCTGGCCCAGTGCCGCATCGATGGCGCCCAGGTCGTGTCCGTCGACGACGATGGGGCGGCACCCAAACGCTTCCACCCGGGCGGAATAGCGCCCCACGTCCCATTGGAGTTCGGTGGGTCCGCGCTGGCCCAGCCGGTTGATGTCCACGATGGCGGTCAGGTTCCCCAGCTTGTAGTAGCTGGCCTTGTCCAACGCCTCCCAGATTGAGCCCTCAGCCGTCTCGCTGTCCCCGCACAACGCCCACACATGGTAAGGCAGCTTATCCAGGTATCTTCCGGCCAAAGCGATCCCGACGGCATCGGGCAGGCCTTGGCCCAAGGAACCGGTGGCCACATCGACCCATGGCAATGCCGGGGTGGGGTGCCCGGCCAGGCGTGCCCCCAGCCGGCGGTAGGTGGTGACGAGCTCGTCCTCATCGATCACCCCGACGGCCCGGTACATGGAGTACAGCAGCGGGGACGCATGGCCCTTGGAGAAGATCAAATGGTCATTCGCCGGTAAGTGGGGTTGGTCCCAGTCGTAGCGCAGATGCCCCACCAGCAGGACCGCCATCAAATCCGCTGCCGACAAGGATGAGGTGGGGTGCCCGGAGCCGGCCCGGGTACTGCAGCGGATGGAATCTACGCGCAACTGGCGGGCCAGCCGCCGGCTGAGCTCAAGCTGGGCTTCATTCATGATTGTGCTCCTGCCAAATGGGTTCTCGTGGAAATCTTCCATGAGTATTGAAGACAGGGAACTGCAGGGTCCGGGTGGCACCTTCAACCAAGCTACACCCGGGGACCCCGACCGGCCAGAACAGGAGCAGCCGACCGCTTTCCTAGCTGACCGCCACAGCCCGAGCACAAGCCAGCTTCGCTAGTGACCACCCAAGGGGCCAGGATCGTACGTGGCATGCTCAGCTCACTCCAACAATTGGCCATCACGCGGGGCATCTTCTTCGCGCCGCTCTCGGACGCGGTCCTGGCAAGGGCTGCCGGCGGAGCCGGCAACCAGTTGTGCACAATACTTCACGTCTGCCATACGGATCGATACGTCCGCCGAGGAAGCCTACTACCTCCACGGCGGGATCCTGCCCTACGTCCTGCGCCAACTCCTGGCCGACTGACGCGGACCGTCGGCGCGCGGTGCCTCGCCGGTGTCCGCCGGCACAGGGCGTTATGTGCTGCGGGAGAGGATGGCCTGTTTGACCTCGGCGATGGCCTGCGTGACCTTTATGCCACGCGGGCAAGCCTCAGTGCAATTGAAGACGGTGCGGCACCGCCAGACACCTTCCTTGTCGTTAAGGATCTGAAGGCGCAAGTCGCCGGCGTCGTCCCGGGAGTCGAAGATGAAGCGGTGGGCGTTCACGATCGCCGCTGGGCCGAAGTATTGTCCGTCGGTCCAGAAGACGGGGCAGGCCCCCGTACACGCGGCACACAGAATGCACTTGGTGGTGTCATCGAAACGTTCACGCTGTTCAGGGGACTGGAGGCGCTCCTTCGTCGGCTCGTGGCCGGCACCGATAAAGTACGGCATGATCTCACGGTAGGACTGGAAGAAGGGTTCCATGTCCACAATCAGGTCCTTCTCCACGGGCAGGCCCTTGATCGCTTCAACGGTCACCGGCTTGTCCAGGTTGAGGTCCTTGAGCAAAACCTTGCAGGCCAGGCGGTTGCGGCCATTGATCCGCATGGCATCGGAGCCGCACACCCCGTGGGCGCAGGAACGGCGGAAAGACAGCGAGCCGTCAAATTCCCACTTAATCTTGTGCAGCGCATCCAGGACCCGGTCCGTGCCGTACATGGTCAGCGGGTGGTCTTCCCAGCGGGCCTCGTCGGAGACTTCCGGGTTATAGCGGCGGATCCGAAGGGTGACCTCGAAGGTGGGGATCTCTCCGCCTCCAACAGATTGCGGCAGATCTATTTTTGAGGCGGGTTCGGTGGTCTGCGTGCTGCTCATGGACTCTTACGCTCCCTGTTGGGGCTGTTCCGGGCTCCCATGGTTGACATTTAGTGGCCGCTAAAAACATGGGAAAGATGGATGAGAAGGAAGGGGATCATCGTCACCGCCCATAGTCCGAGGACAACCCAAAGCATTTGTACATGATACTTGGGGCCTTTCTTCCAGAAATCGATGAGGATTATCCGCACACCGCTGAACGCATGGAAGACCACTGCCGCGACTAGACCGGCCTCCCCTATGCCCATGATCGGGTTCTTGTAAGTGCCTATGACGGCGTTATAGGCCTCGGGCGATACCCGGACCATGGAAGTATCCAGGACATGCACGAGGAGGAAAAAGAAAATAGCAACGCCGGTAATCCGGTGGGCAACCCAAGACCACTGTCCCTGTTGCCCGCGGTAAAGGGTCCAAGATACGGTTTTTGACACCGGCCCCTCCGTCGCTCCGTGAGCCGGCGACCAAAGGACGTACATGGTCTGAGGCGGCCTCACCTGTGAGTTTACGACTGCTTGGGGAAAGGTCAACCCGCCGGACTCATCCCGCCATGGGATCGGGTAACGACGCTGCGGACGAAGGCGATAATCCGGGCCGGGTCGCCAGCGGACGGGAAGACGTTGAGCAATATATCGGGCTACGGGCCCCGGACGGGACACCAGCGCCCAGGTATCCACGACAGCCCGTCGACTCCTGCTGGGGACCTCGGGACCGTCATCCCAGATCTTCCGTTGCCTGTGCAAGGTTGAAGCGTAGTCTGGGGATCAGGCATCCCCGGAAGCGGCGCAGGCATCAACGATCGAAGGTACATCGTGGCACGTGACCATAATCAGGACAACCGGGACGGTTCCAAGCCCACGGTCTCCGCCGCGGACCCGCGGACGCCGACCAGCTTCCGGGAGGAGCTCTCAACGGAAGCGAACACCGTCGTCGATGACTCCTGGGCCGGGTCTGCCCCTGCGCAATACGGGGTGGCGCCGAGGGTGCGCATAGGGAACCGCAAATGGTTTAACCTGCTGTGGTTGCTGCCGATCGGCTTCGTTCTGCTGATCGCTGCTGTGGCCGTCGCCAAGGGACTGCGTAGTGTCCCCACCGTGGCGGAGTTCATCAGGCAATATCCAGGCCGGGTTGTTCCGCCCGGGGCCGAAGGCCGGGCGGGGTTCCCTGCCTGGGTCGGGTGGCAGCATTTCTTCAACATGCTGCTCCTGATCCCCATCATCCGGGCCGGGTTAACCATCCTTGCCGATCATCCCCGGCTGTACTGGACCCGGCACTCAACCCCGGGCAAGGAGTGGTTCCGGATGCAGACGCCCGTACCCGCGGACCCGCTGTACACGGCAAAGCAGGACTCCATCACCCTCCCCGACGGCGTGGGCCTGCCGGGCAGGCGGCACTCGATCGGACTGGCACGCTGGTGGCACCTGGGTATGGACACGCTCTGGCTGCTCAACGGCCTGATCTTTTACCTTCTCATCTTCACCACGGGCCAGTGGCTCCGCCTGGTGCCCACGAATTGGGACGTCATCCCCAATGCCCTCTCGATGTCCATCCAGTACGCTTCCCTGAACTGGCCAACCGACGACAGCTGGGTGGCCTACAACAGTCTCCAGGTCATGGCCTACTTCATCACGGTCTTTATAGCCGCACCGCTGGCGTTCATCACCGGGCTGGGCATGTCCCCGGCGTTGTCCACAAAATTTAGGTGGATCAGCAGGGTCTTCAGCATCCAGCTCGCCCGGTCGCTGCATTTCCTGGTCTTGGTCTGGTTCGTGTTGTTCATCGCGATGCACGTCTCCCTCGTCGTCGCTACAGAGGCACTGCGGAACTTCAACTACATGTATGCGGACCGCAACGCCGGCGACTGGTACGGATTCTGGGTCTTCGCCGCATCCCTAGCCATAATGATCGTGATCTGGGTGGGCGTCACCCCGCTCACCTACCGGCATCCGCGGATGGTCCAGCGGATTGGGTTTGCGCTCATCGGTCCGGCGCAGCGGCTGTTCGAGCACCTCGATTCAAAGCCCGGCCGGTACACCGAGAAAGACATTTCCCCGTATATGTGGCACAACGGGAAGTACCCCGAAACCACCGAATACAAAACGCTCCTGGCTACAGGCTTCGCCGACTACCACCTCGAGGTCTCCGGCCTCGTAAAGAACCCGGTGGAACTCGACC
>JBDTQQ010000176.1:0-5657 GCA_039932075.1 Pseudarthrobacter sp.
CCACCCGCGAATATAAGGGTTTCCACGGCATCGACGTGAAATGGTCCGACGGCGGTGCGGAGGACTTCCCGCGGCTGAGCGTCAAGGTCCGGGACGAGATCGTCTCCTTCGGTGCTCCCGGTGAACTCAAGGTTGATGCGAACGGTGTGGTGGGCGGCGGTACACACCTTAGGCCGGAGGAACTGCATGAGCTGGTGGATGCCAGGAAACAGGCCGGCGAGGACGTGGTGTTCTTCGACGGACGTAACGCCTTCGAAGCCCAGATCGGCAAATTCAAGGACGCCATCGTCCCCGACGTGGCCACCACGCACGACTTCATCAAGGAACTCGATTCCGGCAAGTACGACGCCCTCAAGGACAAGCCCGTGGTCACGTACTGTACGGGCGGCATCCGCTGCGAGGTGCTCTCCAGCCTGATGGTGAACCGCGGCTTCAAGCAGGTCTACCAGCTCGACGGCGGCATTGTCCGCTATGGCGAAACCTTCAAGGACCAGGGCCTTTGGGAAGGTTCGCTGTACGTCTTCGACAAGCGCATGCATCTCGAGTTCAGCGAGGACGCGAAGACCATAGGCGAATGTGTCCGCTGCGCCGCGCCCACCAGCAAGTTTGAGAACTGCTCCAACCTCAGCTGCCGTACCCTCACGCTGTACTGCACCGAGTGCGCTGCCAGCCCGGAGACGCTGCGCTGCCCGGAAGGCTGCGCCGCCTAAGTAAGCGTCAGAGCCAGATCAGCCGGTACGCGTAATTGGCCGCGGAGTCCGCCTCCACCCGGAACGTCAGCACCGTTTCCTGGGACAGGTAGATGACGTTCTGCCTCGTCGATCCGCAAAGCAGGCTGAGATGCGCCAGGGCGTATGCCTCGTTGCTGACGGAAAAAGTCACGGCACCTTTGCTGCGGCAGGCCAGCGCCAAGACGTATGTTCCTGCCGGCATGCCGGCGGTGATCTCGGAGCGGATTTCCCCGGCCCTCAGCAGCCCATAACCTCGGTGCGCCACCTGCAGGCCCGATCCGAGTTGGACCGTCTCCAGCCAGGCCTCCAGGCCAGCCGCACTGACGGGATCGTCCTGCCATTGGTCGGCGGCATAATCCGGCTGCGGGCTCGTGGTCGCAGCCGAAATGTCATTGAGGCTTGGCCGCCAGCCGTCGTCGTAGTGGTATTCGCACCCCGCCACGACCGCTCCGGTGAGCAGGGCGGCCGCTATCGAAAGTGCGACGGCGGCCCACGGCCCAGAGCGCAAGGAGGTTTTCCGGGGCTGGCCAGGCCCCGGTGAGAGAGCCGCGTGACGGCGCAGTGGCGCCCCCTTGATTGCGGGCATAGGCCGATTGTAAGTCTGCCCGGACCCGACGGACCGGGACGGGAGTCCCCTATTTTAGTCGGAAACAGCTGCCTAAGTTGTGAACAGCCGATGGCAGGGGCCCGATCCCGTGGATCAGCTGGCGGCCCCGGTTTCGCCAGGCGGCAGCGGCCCCGCAAACCGGACAGCACCGCCTACCCGCCCCACATTGCCGATGGCTTCAAGCGCCGCCGCCACTTCGCCTGAGGCAAGTTCGAGCACGGCGTCGTACGGGGCGCCGCAGTCAATGCGCTGCGAGACAAGCAACGCCCCGTTCTGCCGTACCGTCAGCATGGCACCAGGACCGTCCGTGCAGGCGGCGCGCAGAGCGTAAGCGCCGCTATCGCGCAGGAAGCCTGAACTGCTGATAGCCTCGCCGCCCAGCATTCCTCCCGTCACCCCGAGGGAAAGGAATTCATCCGGTGGGCCCATGAGGGACTCCACTTCCGCTATGAGTTCCGCCTGGCGGGCGGCTTCCTCCGGGCTGATGGTGTTGGGGACAGGGACTGGGGCAGGGGCAGGGGCAGCGGTGCTCCCACCAGGCTGCGGCCCTGCATCCGCGTACTCACACCCGCCAAGCGACGCCGCCGCCAGACACACTCCGCCGGCCACCACAAGGCGCCTGGGGCTGACTGGCATTAGCCGGCCTGCACGAGCTGGTACGCGTAAAGCGTCGGCGCGTCCACGCTGGAGACGCTGAGCTCAAGTGTGCCGGCTTTAGCCAAGGTGATTTTCGTGGTTTCCCGGGTTCCATAGCATGCTGCGCCGAGGTCCACGAGCTCCTGGCCGGCGGACCGGACGGCGAGAAATGCCTTGCCGCCGCCGTCGCAGACCAGCGTCAAGGCGTAGGTTCCGGCGGGCACATTTTCCGTATGGTCCACCGGTCGCGCATTGAGGATTCTGCCCGCGTCCTCGGCCACAATGCCACCGGTGGAAGGCAGCGCCGTGGCTTTCCAACCCGGCACATCGGCATTCTCCACAGAGATCTGCTGGGCGCAGCCGGAGACGGCCAGAACGACGGCGGCTGCGGCCACTGAGGCCAGGGCACGCGACATGGAGGTGGGAAAGAGAGCCATGCCTCAAACTTACCCGGAGCCTTTGGCCTTCCGTGCTCCGGCTCTTGACCTTGACGTTACGTCAACATCTATGGTGGAGCCATCCGCGGGAAAAGGGTCAGACAGGAGCAACGCATGGACTGGTCCATCCAGGACATCGCCCGGATCGCCGGGACCACCAGCAGGACGCTGCGGCATTACGACGACATCGGCCTGCTCAAACCGAGCCGCACCGGCCACAACGGGTACCGCTATTACAACCAGGCGGCCCTGGTGCAGCTCCAGCGCATCCTGCTCTTGCGCGGACTCGGGCTGGGCCTGCCGGTCATCAGCCAGGTGCTCGAGAACGAAACGGACGCCGCGAATGCCCTGGCCGGCCATCTGGACTGGCTCAAGCAGGAACAGGACAGGCTGGCGCGGCAGATCGCATCAGTGAAACAAACCATCAACGCAGTAAGAGGAGGCGGCGAAATCATGGCGGAAGACATGTTCAACGGTTTCGACCACACGCAGTACAAGGACGAGGTGGAGGAACGCTGGGGCAAGGACGCCTACGCGAAGGGAGATTCGTGGTGGCGCGGAATGAGCCCCGACGAGAAAGCGGCCTGGAAGCAGCGCTCGAAGAAGCTGGGCGAGGACTGGATCGCCGCCGCCACGGCCGGCATCGCACCCGGCAGTGCTGACGCCCAGGCCCTCGCGAAGCGGCACGTCGAGTGGCTGACCGGCATCCCGGGAACGCCGGCGTCGGACGCCCGCGGCAATGTGGACGCCCATGGCGAAGGGGAGGACAAACCCGGTGTTAAGCAGTACGTCACCGGTCTAGGCGAGATGTACGTCGCCGATCCCAGGTTCGCAAAGAACTACGGCGGCGCGGAAGGCGCCGCCTTCGTCCGGGACGCCCTGAAGATCTACGCCGAGGAGAAACTCTAGCCGCCGGCCGGAGCACCACCCGACAATAGACTTGGGCGGTGACTGATTCCACGCTCTTCCTGGCCGGCAACACCCCCGATGCCCCACGCAGCGACCTCCCCGAACTCCTGAGGGCGCTCGCCGCGGACCTGCGGGCGGTGGACTACACGCTCGCCGGCGTGGCCGGGCTGCTCGGCGAGTCAGCTTACAACGCGCTAAACCGGGACCAGATCATCCCGGCCCTGCTGGCCACCGACAGTGCCGCCCAGGGTCATCCCGCCAGCGGCGGGACAACGACGGCAGCGCTCGCCGCCGTCGTACGCCTGTGGCTGCTGGCGGAACCGCAGACGCAGGCAATGCTCGACGCCGCCCTGCCGGGAATCCGGGCAGCGGGACTGGTGGAGTTGGGGCTGCTTGAGCCCGTGCCCGGGGCTGGGCCGTTGGACACTGGGCCGTTGGGTACTGGGCCGTTGGGCACTGGGCTGATGCAGGCCAGAGCGGATCTGCGGCCGTACGGCTGGGAGGGTGCAGAGGGGGAGGACACCGTCAGCAGCGGCGGCGCCGAGCTCTGGGTGGCCAGCGACCTCGCCGCGCATCAGCAGGCCGGGGTGCTGCGGCACGACCACGTGCTTGGCATTGGGCAGGCGTCCACCACGCTGGTGCAGACCACCGTCCGCCGGCATGTGGCCAAAGCGTTGGACCTGGGGACGGGTTGCGGAATCCAGTCCTTCCACCTGCTGCACCACGCCGAGCACGTCACCGCAACGGACATTTCCGAACGTGCCTTGGCATTTACCCGGTTCAACCTGCTCCTCAACGCCGAGGCGCTGCACCTGGATCCCGGACACCTGGAGGACCGTGTGAGCCTCCGGCTGGGCTCGCTGCTGGAGCCCGTGGCTGGTGAGGAATTCGAACTGGTGGTCTCCAACCCGCCTTTTGTCATTACGCCGCGGACATCAGGCGAAGAGGCATCCGGCCAGTTCACGTACCGCGACGGCGGCCTGCCGGGGGACGAGATTGTGTCCTCGATGGTCCGGGACCTGCCGTCGGTCCTGGCTCCTGCCGGAACAGCCCAGTTATTAGGCAACTGGGAGATCCCGGCGGGCGCGGGTTGGGCGGAACGGCCGCAAAGCTGGGCCAGTCCGGACGTGGATGCCTGGTTCATCCAGCGCGAGCAGGTCAGTCCCGAGCAGTACGCCGAAACATGGCTGCAGGACGCCTCCGAGTCCCGCGACCGGCAGCATTACAAGGACGCCTACGCCGCCTACCTCGCGGACTTCGCGTCCCGGAACGTGGAGGGCATCGGCTTTGGCATGATCTGGCTGCGGCGGCCGGCCACCGGCGCCCGAGCCGGATCTGCCCCCGGCTCGGGCATCCGCCGCTTCGAGGAAATCACCTATCCCATCGAACAGCCCGTAGGCCCCCACCTGGGTGCCGCCGTCGAGCGTTCCGACTGGCTCGCCTCGAACAATCTGTCGGACGCGCACCTGGTCGTGGCGGACGACGTCACGGAGGAACGGCATCAGCGCCCCGGCGCCGAGCACCCGGGCGTGATCCTGCTCCGCCAGGGTGCCGGGCTGCGGCGGACCAACCTGCTGAGCACCGAACTGGCCGGCTTCGTGTCGGCGTGCGACGGCGACCTCTCCGTTGGGCAGATCATCGGCGCCCTCGCTGCGCTGCTGGGCGGGAGCCTCGCGGGGGAAAACGGGTTCGACGGCGACGCGTTCCGGGCCGGGCTGCTCACCGAGGCGGGGAATCTGGTCCGCGATGGTTTCCTGCTTCCGGTGTCCTGACGCGGTGGCCGGGCGGCCATGGATAACGGGAAATCGGCGCCCTGAAACTGCACTGCACACCCTGATGTTTTCCACATGAATGCGCATCCTCAGCCAAAATATGGTGAACTAGGCGAGTATGGGCTCATCTGCCCGAGCAACCTTTTTCTGTAGGAGCACCGTGCCAAGCAAGGCCAAAACCGGTAAAAAACTCGTGATCGTGGAGTCTCCCGCCAAGAGCAAGACCATCGCCAAGTACCTCGGCGAGGGCTTCATCGTTGAGGCCTCCATTGGTCACATCCGCGACCTGCCGCAGCCGTCCGAGCTTCCCGCGGAACTGAAGAAGACCTCGGTGGGCAAGTTCGCCGTCGACATCGAAAACGACTTCAAGCCCTATTACGTGGTGTCCGCGGACAAGCGCAAAAAGGTAACCGAGCTGAAGGCCGCGCTCAAGGATGCCGATGAACTTTACCTCGCAACCGATGGGGACCGCGAGGGTGAAGCCATCGCCTGGCACCTGCTGGAAGTGCTCAAGCCCAAGGTCCCCGTTTACCGGATGACGTTCGGCGAAATCACCAAGGAAGCC
>JBDTQQ010000177.1:0-5648 GCA_039932075.1 Pseudarthrobacter sp.
GGGGATAGGATCCGTAGCGCCCAGCCCTACGGGCGGGTGTCTCGCGTCTCGTAGGCGTTGGCGATCCGGTAGATCGTTGCTTCGTCGAAGTGGCGGCCGACCAGCATCACCCCGATAGGCAGGCCGTCGGATTCGCCGCAGGGGAGGCTGATGGCCGGATGATGAGTGACGTCGAAGGTGCAGGTGTTGGCGAACATCTCTGTCGCCGACTGTAGGTACGTGGTGACGGAACAGTCTGGGGCGGGAAGCGCCTGCGCCTTGATGGGGGTCGCGGGCATCAGTAATACGTCGACCTGTTCCAGCAGTCGGTCGTACTGCGACCGAAGAACGCGGATTCCGTTGGCCGCCTTGGCGTAGGGAATTTTTCCGGCATTCTGGTCGACCCACTGGCCGAGAAGGGTAAAAGCTTTTACATTCGGAGGAAATTCGTTGCGGCGATGGCGGTTGGAGAAGAGGAATTCCATCATTTCCGTGGGGTACCAGTCGTTTCGCCCGATGCCAAATCCTTGGCCGTTGAGGACAAGTTCGGAAAGTCCGTTGATGGCAATCGGTGTCCACAGGGCCGGCCCTAGCATGTGCTGGGGGAACGACAGGTCGATCACTTCGGCCCCAAGCTTTCCAAGGTCTTCGGCGGCGGCAAGCACGGCGGTGTTGACGTCTGCTTCGGCGTTGGGAGCCTGGAATCCTTCGGCGAGGATACCAATGCGCATGCCCTTCAAGCCTTGGTGCAGCGCGTCGAGGTAATGGCCCTTCACCACGCCCTTTTGCCGCATGTCGTACCCGTCCGGGCCTGCGATGATGTCCAGCAGCAGGGCGTTGTCTTCGACGGTCTTCGTCATGGGGCCGACGTGATCAAAGAAGGGCTCGATCGGAGCGACGCCGGTGTAGGGGACCAGTCCGTAGGTGGGTTTCATCCCGACGATTCCGGAGTACGATGCCGGCATTCTGATCGAGCCTGCTTGGTCGGCCCCAATAGCGAAGTCGGCTTCCCCGGTGGCGACGACGTGTGCGCTGCCGCTGGATGAACCCCCTGCCGAGTAGCCACGGCGTACCGGGTTGTGGGTTGGTCCGTGCGCGTTCGTGTGGCTGCCTCCCGAGAGGCAGAAATACTCGCACGCGGTCTTTCCGGAAATCTCCGCACCGGCGTCAAGGACTCGGCTGACGATCGTGGCGTCGTTGCTGGGAGTAAAGCCCTCCAGGATGGAGGCGCCGTTCATCATGGGGATGCCGGCCACAAGGATGCTGTCCTTGACCGCGACGGTGCGTCCAGCGAGCGGTCCCACATCGGTCTTGCTGATGCGCGCCTTCACATACCAGGCATTATCTGGGTTATCTCCGTTCTCAGGGAACCAGAATTCTCGCTGCTCTTCTGGTTGTTCCAAGATGGCTTGTTCCGATTGCTCCGCCGCGTCGTAGCTGGCGAGCATGGAGGCGAGAATTTCAGCGTACTGTTCGGCGTCAGCCTGGCTGATGTCATATCCGAGCGTGGAACCGAGGTCGGCCACTTGGGTTGGGGTAGGGCGGATGATGGTCATTGAGGGGCCTTTCGATGGTTGGGTAATGACTGGGGTTGATATCGGGGCGAGTGGACTGGTGTCGTTGGTTCGCGGCTTTGTCCGGAAGGGCCCGGCCTAGGCCTGGATGCAGCGGTAGGCGGTGGGCCCAGTGGTACGGACCGAGCAGTTGTTGCAGCGTTGTCGCGTTGGGGCCAACAAGGCGAAGTCCGGAGCCTCGCCCGCCCCGCTTTCCTCGTTTTCAGCGGGCCCCAGCGCAAGGTTTGGGCTCCGAAGGCCAGTTCGACGCTAACGCGCCCGGTGGGGGCTGTAAGCACGCTCACTTCGAGGCTGTAGGCACGTGGCCAGAGCCAGGTGACGGGATTGGCGCGACTCCAAGTGGGTCGCGGATGTCTTGTCGTGCGCGAAGGTTCCATGATGCCCGCGGTGGCGGCTCTGGTTGGTGCATCGGAAACCAGAATCAGGGCACATGCGAGAGGGTCTGCCCGTGAGACGACTTGAGCGGTCCGTCGCTGTCCGGCCATCCAGCGGCGCAGGAACCAGGCCCGCGAACCTTGTGGGCGTACGTTCCCAGGCCACCAGCGCGGCCTTGTCCGGCACACGCCCAACTGGTACTCGGGCCATGCAACGGGTTGCCCATCTGTCCGACTGATGTCCCATTGGCGCCCTAACGGATACGGGTTGACTCTTGGCGGAGAGGTTTCCTGCCCGTTCCAGGAGGGCCGGCGTAGGCTTGGATAACCTCCAACCATTTTTGTGCCTCGTTGCCGGCAGCACGGACATCGCAGTCGTTCCAGTGTCTCCTGCGGGTGGCCATCAGTGCGAAGTCGAGCGCATCCCCGGTCACGCGCTCCACGGCGTCCTCCGGTCCCCACGTCCAGATCTGCCCGTTGAAATCCAGTTCGACCCTGACAGGACCAGAGGGCTCCTGAAGGCCGTTGGCATGGAAGCTGTACGGGCGGGCAGCTACTGCAAGGTGGGCGATGTGTCGTAAGCGCGGCGAGCGGATGGGTGGGAGGCCCAGAGCGTCACGTACGTCTTGGCCGTGAGCGAATGTTTCCATTATTCGGGCGCTGATGGCCGCGGCGGGGCCCATGGGAGGGCCGAACCATGGCAGTTTCAGAGTTGGATCGACACCCGACAAGAGCTCTGCCGTGCGGCGTTGACCCGAGACCCAGTTGTTCAGGATGGCCTTTGGTGCGACTCTTGCGCCTGCGGCGGCGGCTTCGTTTACCGTGCCTTCAACATCGGCCGTCACTATGTCACGCAGGACCGCAAACTCCGTTGGTGAGGAAAGTGCCTGCAGGAGGGCTTTGTCAGTCCACGTGAGGTGGGCGATCTGGTGCCCGACGTCCCAACCCGGGGCTGGGGTGGGACGTTGCCATTCTTCAGCCGTCAACTGGGAGAGGATGTTCTCAAGGCCTGCAGTTTCGTCGTGCCAGTCCTGGATCAGGTCGGACAGTGGCACGGCCATCAGGCGGATACCTTTCTTAGCTGGTTCTTCATAATCTTTCCGGTGGCGTTGCGCGGCAGGTCGGGCAGGATCTCAATGACGGCAGGCACCTTGAAGGCAGCCAGCCGTTCCCGGCACCAGGCACGCAGCTCGTCAGGGGAGCAGGCGGGGGAGTTCACCACGACGAAGGCCTTACCAGCCTCGCCCCACTTCTCGTCTGCAACACCGATAACAGAGGCGAGGACCACGGCCGGGTGGTGATAGAGAACGTTTTCCACCTCAGCGGGGTAGACATTCTCGCCGCCGGAAATGTACATGTCCTTCCACCGATCGACAATGTGGAAGATACCGTCGTCGTCACAGCTGGCGGCATCTCCTGTGCGCAGCCAGCCATCGGCTGCGATGGCGGTGGCGGTTTCCTGCGGCTTGTTCCAGTAGCCGGACATCAGCATTGGCCCACGCAGCCAAAGCTCTCCAATGGATCCGGCGGGCAGTTCGGAGCCCTGGACGTCACGGATGGTTGCTTCAGCGTGGATAACGGGCACTCCGACGGCGGATTTACCTTCACTGCCCCGTGGTGGCATGGAGAGCAGCGAAGAGCCAGCCTCGGTGGCACCGTAAATGGACATGATGTTGATTCCACGCTCCTTCCATAGCTCAAGCATCGCCCGCGGTACCGGGGAGCCGCCCACGGCGGCGTTGATCGGAAGGAACGTTGCCTCGTTGAATCCTGGTTCGGAGGCGATGAACTGGAAATTAGCGGGCACACCGCAAAAATGCGTGACGCCGAGCCGTGGGTCCTGAAACAGGCGCAGGGTTTGCGCCGCATCAAAGGACCGCATGATCAGCGCGGTTCCGCCGTGCATCAGGACAGCGTTGGCGTAGAGGTGCAGCCCGGCCACATGGAACGTCGGGAGTACCGTTAGGGACACAGATTCAGAACCGACCGCCCCAGCGAACGCCGAGTTTTCGATGTTAGCCCGCACGCTGCCGAAGGTGTGAACGGCGCCCTTGGGCAGGCCAGTAGTACCCGAGGTGTAGATGATGACCCACGGGTCGCCGTCGGTCAGATCCTGACGCTGTTTAACGGGAGTGCCCGACTTGATGGCGGACTCGTAGCCGTGCCCGGGTCCCTCTCCCCAGCTCAGAGTCGTGGACACCGCCGACCCCTCGATCAGTTCCCGGACCAGCGCTTCGTTCGCATCGTCGTGGACAAGGAGGATCGGGCTGAAGTCGGCCAGGATGGCGCGCAGTTCATGGGTGGATAGCCGCCAGTTGACCGGAACCATGATGGCTCCGATCCTTGCACAGGCGTAAAGAACCTCGAAGACCCGAGGATCGTTCTGGGCCAAAACGGCTACCCGGTCGCCCTTGCCGACGCCCATTGCCTGCAGGTGTCCGGCCAGTCGGCCGACCCGCTCGACCAGTTCGATGTAGGTAGTTGCCTGACCGGAGCTGAGGTCAACTAGCGCGTTCTTGTTGGGTTGACGCGAGGCTTGATAGTCCAGCCACGGGACGGGGTTGCCCATTAATCCTCCTTGATATGGGTGCAAGATAGGGTTTCACTGTACCGACGCGGCTCAGGCCCAGGAGCGCCATAAAACCGGCATCAATTGTTGAAAAAACTGGTTTGACCCGCCCCGCGCTTCCCAGCAAGATCGACTGAGCGTCAGTGACTGCCGTCACGACGACCTCATCTCACAACCCCGGAGGAGCCAATGGTGGCCACTTCTGCAACCCAGCCGAGCCTTAAGGCCCGGATTAGTCGCCAGCGAACCGCCAAGGACCTGGTCGCAGTGAATATCGGCAACGCTATCGAATGGTTCGATTGGAACGTCTATGCAATTTTTGCGCCGTTCTTTGCTGCCCAGATTTTCCAGTCGCAAGACCCTGTATCCGCCATGCTTTCGACGCTGGCGATCTTCGCAGTCGGATTCCTTATGCGTCCTATCGGCGGTTGGGTGTTCGGCCATCTCGCTGACCGCAAAGGTCGGCGCTTCAGCCTGACAGTTGCAATCTTGCTCGCTGCGTTGGGCAGCCTCATAATCGCCGTGGCTCCGACGTTCAGTCAGGTTGGTGTGTGGGCCTCGGCAGTATTGTTACTGGCCCGGCTGGTACAAGGATTTTCCCATGGAGGTGAGACCGGTTCCGCATTTACCTATCTCGCTGAAATAGCCCCTCCGGCCAAGCGCGGACTCTGGGCATCCACGCCTTGGATCGGAGTAGCTCTGGGCACGATGCTCGCCACAGGATTCGGAGTCCTGCTGACAACAGTGCTGGACAAGCAACAAATGTCAGAATTTGGGTGGAGGATCCCGTTCATCGTGGGGGCCGCGCTCGGCATTTACGGATTGCTTCTGCGGTTCAAAATGAAAGAATCCGAAGTGTTCGAGGCCAGTAGTGAAACCAGCCACAGCCTCTCCCTGCGCGATACCTGGCGGGTGATGGTGGAGAACCGCCGGGCCGTTTTGAACATCGCCATTCTGTCTATCAGCGGCGTAGTTATTTTCTACACCTGGTTCATCTTTGCTCCCTCATACGCCACAACGGTGTATAAAATCCCTGCCAATGAAGCGCTGCTGGCCGGTTTGGCGGGCCAGGCAGTGTTTCTGGTGGCCATCCCCATCGCTGGAGCCATCTCCGACAGGATAGGTCGACGTAAGATGGTATTTGCTTATACG
>JBDTQQ010000178.1:0-5640 GCA_039932075.1 Pseudarthrobacter sp.
CTTCACGTGTGATCAGAGGCGGCCCCAAGGACGCAGGCTTCGCACCGGCCTGATGTTACTGATGAGTAACTTACCGCAGGGTGGTGCTCCCCGCAAGTGAGGGACCCCCAGCCGGTGAAGAGTCGGGAAGGCGTGTGGAAGCAGCTGACCGGGGCGGGAGTCGAGGCAATACAAAAGACCTGCGTGCCGTGGGCCACATCGCCTCAAGCTCCAGCGGGACCAGAAAACCCTTATATTCCCCCAGACCTCGGCCATATCATTAGCCACGGCCTTCGCCGGACCCGTTCGCACGTCGATCTCATCAGAGGAAATCATGAAGAACGACCAGACAGCCCGAATCACGAAACGACTATCGTCCACGTTGCTAGCGCTTCTGCTCGCATTTGGTGCGTACGGCGCAGCGACGGTAGCCGCAGCGCCGCCGGCAGCGGCGGAGTCATCGTCGGCATACAGCCCGCAGTATCCGTGGCCGCACAACGGCTGCACCATAGCCCCCGATGCTCCTTCCGGAATCAGCTTCACCTATGCCTGCAATCACCACGACGGTTGCTACGCGGGCCACTGGGCCAGCAAGGTGACCTGCGACCTGTGGTTCTACAAAGACATGTCGATTGCATGTGCAACCGCTTGGTGGGCGCCCCAGGTGATGCGCACTGCCTGCCTCGAAGCTGCGACTATCTACTACGGGTTTGTCGTGGCTCGTGGCCAACCGTACTACGACTCGAAAGGGCAGCAAGTCCGAATCAATACGCCGCTCGGAAACATCGCCTAGCGGGGTCTCCCGTCATTGCGCGGGCTAACCCATTCACCGGGCCCTTCCCCTCCGCTGCTCATGCTCATCGCCCGGCTTTGGCCAGCAGGTCCGGCACGGCCGGCGGCAACGGGCATGCTTCAGCAAATGGGTGATTCCGGCGGGTTTGCGGTGGATGACTATCTGGAACTTCAAATACAAAGAGCCCCTAATCCGCGTTTTCGCAGGTCAGGGGCTCTTTTTGTGTAGGGCTACTCGGACTTGAACCGAGGACCTTAGGATTATGAGTCCCGCGCTCTAACCAGCTGAGCTATAGCCCCCCGCGCCCGGAAACCGTTGCGGCCCGTGCGGGCCGGACTGCTTCCGGGCAAAAACACTCTAACAATAGTAGTCGTCCATGACGTGCACGCCGCCGTGCCGCGCGGCGTTACCACGCAGCGTTACGACGCAGCCTTGCCGGGGCTGGGGTCAGACAACGAGGTCGTCGTAGCTGGCGCCGCGGTAGATGTCCTCGAAAGTCTGCAGGGTGCGTTCGAGGCTGTGGCTCTCCACGATGCCCCGGCTTCCTTTGCCCATGGCCTCGAGTTCGCCGGCCGGAAGGGTGAGCACCCGGACCATTTTGGCGGCCAGGTCGTCGCTGTCGTTGGGGGTGAACAGGTAGCCGTTCTCGCCGTCGCGCACCAGGTGCGGCAGGGCCATGGCGTCCGCCAGCAGCACCGGCGTGGAGGCGGACATCGCCTCCAGGGTGACCAGTGACTGGAGTTCGGCCGTGCCGGGCATGCAGAACAGGTCGGCCGCGAGGTAGGCCTTGCGGAGCTCGGCGTCGCTGGCCAGGCCCAGGAACTTGATCCGGTCCTGCAGGCCGAGCCGGGCAACCCGCGCCTCGAGGGCAGACCGGACTTCGCCGCCTCCGATAATCTCGAGGTGGATGTCCAGGTCCGCGGGGGTCTTGGAGACGGCGTCGATCAGCACGTCGACGTGCTTTTCCTCGGCGAGCCGGCCGACGAACAGCACGGTGGGGCTGGCGTGCCGCTCCACCGTCTCGCCGGGCCTGGGCTCGTAGGCTGCAGCGTCGATCCCGTTGGAGAGGGGAAGGACCTTGCGCAGGAAGGCGTGCTGGTGCATGGCCTTGGCGGCCAGCGGCGTGGGGGTGGTCACGACGTCGGCCTGGCCCATGACCTTGCCCATGTCCTTCCAGGAAATGCGGCCCACGATGTCCTTGAACCACTGTGGGAAGGGCAGGAAGGGGTTCAGGTTCTCGGGCATGAAGTGGTTGGTGGCGACCACCCTGATGCCGCGTTTCACGGCCTCGTACAGGACGTGCTCGCCGATCATGTAGTGGCTCTGGATGTGGACCACGTCCGGCCGGATCCGGTCGAAAAGCAGGCTGATTTCCTTCTTGATCTCCCAGGGAAAAGTGATCCGGAAGTATTCGTGCGTGGGCACTGAGTGGGAGCGGATCCGGTGCACCGTGGCTTCGTCGCGGAACTCGCTGAAGCTCGGGCCCTTGCCCGGGCGGCAGGCCAGGACGTGCACGTCGTGTCCGCGGGCGGTCATGCCCTTGGCGAGGCGGTAGCCGAACTGGGCGGCGCCATTGACGTGGGGCGGGTACGTGTCCGCGGCAATCAGGATGGTCAGCGGTTTCTGGTTGTCAGGCATGGTCACGTGGGAAGCTCCTGGTAGTCACGATGCGGGCAGCTGGGTCGGTGGTGGCCTGCCGGCCGTCGGCGCAAGCCGCCGGGCCTGCTGCTGAAGTACTGCTCAAGTCTGAGCTGATGCCCTAGGTCGACCGGCCCGCGGCCTTCCGAGCGTCCTTCTTTCGCTTGATGACCTCGGGGTGGTGTCTGGAGAGGGCTATCACTCCCACGATAGCAAGGGTTGCGGCCGTCCCCATCGCAACCGCCGTCACGGCGTGGACGTCGGGACGCAGTTCGCCGAGGATCGTGATGCCGATCGCGATGCCCACGATCGGGTCAATCACGGTCAGTCCGGCGATCACCAGGTCCGGGGGGCCGCCGGAGTAGGCGTTCTGGACGAACCACGATCCGAGTCCGCCCGCGGCCGCAATGGCGACCACCGAGTACCACTGCACGTTCAGCAGGCCCAGCCCGTTCGGATCCAGCAGATGCTTGCCGATAATGCGGGTGAGGACGGCCACGAAGCCGAACAGGACACCCGCGCCGAGGATGTAGATGAAGGCACTCACGCGGTGCTTGAAGAGCACGGCGAGCGTGCCGAAGAGGCCGACGGCAAGGGCCAGCAGGAGCACAACGGTCAGCTCGTCCGAGGAGCTGACGTGATGGTTTTCCTGCGTCGCCGTGACGGCGAGCACCACGAACAGCGCGGATCCGGTGACACAGGCGGAGATGGCGACGACCGTGGCCCGGTTGATGCTCAGCCCCTGGTCCTTGGCGTTGACGATGGTGGTGATGACGAGCGCGATCGCCCCGATCGGCTGGACCACGGTGAGCGGCGCTGTGACCAGCGCGACGGCGTTCATCGCCATTCCGGCCGTCAGCAGCAGCAGCCCCAGGACCCAGCGGGGGTTGCGGATCAGGCGCAACAGTCCATGGCTGCTGAGCGCCAGCCCGCCGGTGTCGGCCTTGACCGCACTGCCCTGGCGCTGGGCTCCGATGGCCAGGAAAAAGGCGCCAAGGACCGCCAGCAGTACCGCAAGCCAGACCATCAGCCGAGGCCGCCGTCGAGGTCAAGCTTTTTCAGTTTTTGGCCTTTGCGGATGATGGCCCGGAAATAGTTGTAGCCCGCGATCCAGTGCCCCACGAGACCCAGGCCCAGGAAGACCCAGGCGACCACGACATAGGCCTCTGTCCCCGGGACAGGCAGCCTGGAGAGCACCAGCAGCGGCGTTCCCACCAGCAGCAGCGCCGTCCGGATCTTGCCGATGCGGCTCACCGGCAGGTCCGGGTGGCCGCGGAAGTAGTACAGCGACAATGCGAGCAGGATGGAGTCCGGCACCAGCAGCGCGGCGAGGTACCACCATTCGACGACGCCGGCGATCACGAGGGTCACGGCGACGGCGATCAGCGAGAGCCGGTCCGCGATCGGATCCATGACCCGGCCGAGGTTGGACATCTGGTTGAAGCGGCGGGCGACGTAGCCGTCCACCCAGTCGGTGGCCGCCATGATGACCAGGATCAGGGCGCCGTAACCGTATTCCTGCTGCCCCAGGACGAGCCAGATGAAGAGCGGGACACCGAGGAAGCGGACCACGGTCAGGATGTTGGGGAGCGTGAAGACCGTGTCGTGATGCACCAGTGGCTGGCCCGGTCTGGCACCTGCGCCGATGAACTTCATCCGTTCCCCCCTTTCCATGGCCGGCAACGATTGAGCGCGGGAGTTCACAACGATTGTGCGCGGCAGCTCAGCGGGTGCCTAGCCCTTGACCAGCCTGCGCAGCAGGTACACCAGCGCGGCGCTCGAGGCGGCGAGCGCGGCGAGCGGCTTCCAGCGCCGGCTGAGCTTTTCGGCGATTCCTGCGGGGTTGCCGGTGTGCGCCGTCCCGGCGGAGCTCCGGGCTTTGCCGGCGGCGGTGCTGCGGAAGCCGGCGACCTTGCCGCTGAGCTGCTCCTTGCCGTCCTGCAGGCGGACCTGGGCGGCGGCCAGCAGGGCCTGGGCCTGGGGCTTGACGTCGAGCTCCGCATCGAGCTCATCCCGCACCCCGGTGAGGTGGGTGCGGCGCTGATCCAGGCGGCGCCGGAGTTCGGCTTCACTCGGCGGCGGGCCGAACTCGGGCCGGGCAGCGGCTTTGGCTGCCTTTTCGGCTTTCGCCTTGGCGGCGGCCTCGGCTTTGGCGGCCTTGGCGGCCTTGTACTGCGCGGAATCGGAGTCCAGGACTGCCGCGTCGAAGGCGGAACCTTCCTTGGCGATGCCAAGGTCATATTTGAGGCCGCGGAGCGTCTCCTCGGGGACCAGCGGCATGACCTTCTTGAACTTCCGGTATCCCACGAGGGCGACGATCAGGGCAATGACGAGGAACACACCGCAGACCAGTAGGGCCGCGAGCCACGCCGGCATGATCGTGGCAAGACCCATGATGGCGGCCACGATGAGACCGGTCACGAGGAAAGCGACAAAGACCAGGGCGACGGCGAAGAAGGCGGCGGCGACACCGAGCTGGATGCCCTTGCGCTTGATTTCGATCTTGGCGAGGGCAATCTCGTCATTGAGCTGCCGTGGCGCCAGCCTGAAGATCATTTTCAGGGTCCCGGGCAGCGCGGAAATGCGCAGCCTGCCGTCTGTCCCGCCGCTGTGACGCCCGCTCATCGGTCCCGCCTAACTGGTTCCATCTGTCATTCCGTTTCCACGGATTGGCCGGGTTTGTGCTGTTTCGCACGCACCTCGGTGTCAAAAGTACCATTCAGGGTCCGGGCCGGGCTGTGGCGGCGGGGTGTGGCGCCACCCGGCCCCGGCCCGGTGGAGGGGCGGCCCGGCCCTAGGATTGACCTCTGTGACCACACCCGCGAATCCCGGCGATTCCCTGAGCCGCCGCCGCAAGCTCCTGTACATTTTGATGCTCGGCGCCCTGACCGCTCTTGGGCCCTTCACCGTGGACCTCTATCTGCCGGCGTTTCCGGCCCTGGAAGCAAGCCTCGGCGTCTCCCCGGCGGCCGTGCAGCTCACGCTGACCGGAACCACTCTCGGCTTCGCACTCGGACAGCTCGTGGTGGGCCCGCTAAGCGACAAGTTCGGCCGGCGGACGCCGCTGATCCTGGCGACGGCTGTGCACATCACCGCTTCCCTGGGTGCTGCCCTGTCCACGGATATCGCCACGCTGGGCCTGTTCCGGGTCCTGATGGGCATCGGCGCCGCGGGCGGCGGCGTCGTGGCCATGGCCATGGTCCGGGACCTGTTCAGCGGCTACGCCATGG
>JBDTQQ010000179.1:0-5638 GCA_039932075.1 Pseudarthrobacter sp.
GCGGCTTCCCCTCCGGTGCGGGACGAGACTGCGGAACGGCCGGGCATGAAGGACCCGCTGATCCTCGTTCATGGCTTCGACCGGCCCAACATCACGTTGGACGTGATCAGGCATCATGAGGACAATGAAAAGCGCCGCGCGGTGGTGGAGCAGGTGGTTGACTTCGGCAACGAAAACAGCACGCGCCAGCACGGCCTGGTCTACGCGGCCACGCGCAAGGACACCGAGAAGTACGCCGCCAGACTGGCCGGCAGGGGGCTTCGTGCCGAGGCGTACCACGCCGGCCGCTCCGCAGCTGATCGCGAACGCGTCCTGGAACTTTTTATGAACGACCAGCTGGATGTGGTGGTGGCAACCACGGCGTTCGGGATGGGGATCGACAAGCCCAACATCCGTTTTGTGATCCACGCCGACATTCCCGCGTCGGCTGGATGCCTACTACCAGGAAGTGGGCCGGTCCGGGCGGGACGGTCAGCCGGCGTCGGCGGTTCTCCACTACCGCGCCGAGGACCTTGGTCTGCGGAAGTTCTTCGGCACCCACCATCCGGACCCGGAGGCGCTGCTGGCCGTGCTCAAGGCGCTCCGATCGGCGGACGGGCCTGTCTTCGTCTCGTCGCTGGCCGAGCTCACCGGCTTCAAGCCACGCCATATGACAGGACTGCTGAACCAGCTGCAGGATGCCGGTGCGGTGAGCTCCGGCAAGCGCGGCGTCCGGCTCACCTCCACAGCCAAGCCGGCCGCACTGGTGCAACGCGCCGTCGAACTTGCCGAAGCGCGGCAGCGCGTGGACGAATCCTGCCTCCAGATGATGCGCGGCTATGCCGAAACGGATGGTTGCCGGCGCCAGTTCCTGCTGGGTTATTTCGGCGAGGGCCTCCCGGAGCCGTGCGGCAACTGCGATTCCTGCACCGACGCCCTACGACATGGCGCTCTGCAGCCACAGGCCGGGAACCACGCCGGCGGCGCGGCCGGCGGCGCGGATGATGTTCCGTTTCCGGTCCAGTCGCCTGTGACCCACAAGGCGTGGGGGCCCGGGCTGGTGATGCGCTATGAGGACGACGTGATCACGGTCCTGTTTGAGCGGGAAGGCTACAAAACGCTTTCCCGGGAGGCCGTCATGAAGCGGAAGCTCCTGAAACCCGCTTAGGTAGGCTGGAGGAAGACCAACGACGAAAGGCCCAACGTGGCAGTTTCTCCCCTTGTCTGGACCCTGACCATCGCGGGAATTGTTGGCCTGCTGGCCTTCGATTACTTCTTCCATGTGCGGAAGGCCCACACCCCGTCGCTGAAGGAATCGGCCATCTGGTCCGCCATCTACGTGAGCATCGCGCTGCTCTTCGGCCTTGGCGTGCTGCTGTTTGGCGGCACCACCATGGGCACCGAATACTTTGCCGGTTACGTCACGGAGAAGGCACTGTCCGTGGACAACCTCTTTGTGTTCCTGATCATCATGGCCAGTTTCAAGGTACCCCGGGCAGACCAGCAAAAGGTACTGCTTTTTGGCATTGTCTTTTCCCTGATCGCCCGCACGGCCTTCATCTTCCTGGGCGCGGCACTGATCAACAGTTTCGCGTGGGTGTTCTACATTTTTGGGCTCATCCTGCTGATCACGGCCGGCAACCTGCTCAAGCCCGACGACCACGACGACGACAGCGAAGGCCTGGTGGTCCGGCTCGCCAAGAAGCTCCTCCCGGCGTCGCAGCACTACGACGGCGACAAGCTGTTCACCGTGGAGGACGGCAGGCGCGTCCTCACCCCGATGCTCCTGGTGATGGTGGCGATCGGCGGCACCGACCTCCTGTTCGCGTTGGACTCCATCCCGGCGATCTTCGGGCTGACGCAAAACGTTTTCATCGTCTTTACCGCCACCGCGTTCTCGCTGATGGGCCTGCGACAGCTGTTCTTCCTGATTGACGGGCTCCTGGACCGGCTCATCTTCCTGTCCTACGGGCTTGCGGCGATCCTGGGTTTCATCGGAGTGAAGCTCATTCTGCATGCACTGCACGAGAACAACTTGCCGTTCATTAACGACGGCGAGCCCGTCAACGTGGTGGAAGTCAGCACCATCGTCTCCCTCCTCGTGATCCTGGGAGTCCTGGTGGTCACCATCCTGGCGTCCATCTTCAGCCCCAAAGGCAAGGCCAAGAACGCGGTGTCCGGCGCCAGGCGGCACGCTGTTGAGTACCTTGACCTGAACTACGAAACGGACATTGTGGAGCGGGACCGGATTTTCGCGAAGATGGTCCGCGAGGAAGACCAGATCCGGAAGTTGCCGGAGAAGTACAAGCGGCTGGTCCGCAACGAAACCGAGTTCATGGACCTCCTCCGGAGCGCCCACACCGAGCACGACAAAGCCCAGGTGCGGGCAGCGAACTCCTAAGCCGGTGCGCCTTGGAGCAACGCGCCCTAAAGTAACGCGGGGTCACATTCGGTGCCTCCGAAGGCCCTGAACGGGCCTTATCTGACCCCGCGTTGTCAGTCCCTGTTGGTAGATTCAAAGCATGGCCAGGGGAAGCCTCCTCCGGCCAGGGAAATCAATGGGGAGGCCCCGTGTTACTGCTCGATCCTGCTACCGAAACGCGGACGCAGGACCTGGTGTTTTCCGCCAGCGATCTTGTGGCCGCCAGTGAGTGTGAGTACCGCACGCTCCGCATCCTGGATGAGAAGCTGGGCCGCTCCCCCAAAGCGCAGTTTCCCGACGACGAGATGCAGCGCCGTGCGGGGAAACTCGGCGACCAGCATGAGGAGAAGGTCCTGGCCGGCCTCATCGCCCGGTACGGCAGGTGGGATGCCGGGCGCGGCGCAGGGGTGTACTCCATTGACCGCGGGGACAACACACGCGGGGACCTTCTCGCCAAACAGGCCGAAACCGAACTGGCGCTCCGGGCCGGGGCGGACGTTGTCTTCCAGGCGACCTTCTTCGACGGCGAGTTCCTGGGCTACGCGGACTTCATCGTCAATGAGGCCGCCGGCACCGGCAACCCTGGCCGCTACGAAGTGTGGGACACCAAGCTTGCCCGGCATGCAAAGGTCGGGGCGCTTCTGCAACTGGCCGCCTACGGCGACCAACTTATCGGCATGGGTCTGGAACCCTCACCCCGGGTCACCCTGGTCCTGGGCGCCGTGGCGGACGGCGACTACGTCCGCAGCCACCATTCCTTGCCGGACCTGCTGCCCGTCTTCCGCGAGCGCCGCGACCGCTTCCGAGACCTGACCGCCGCCCACCGGGAACGGGATTCGGCGGTGCAGTGGCAGCAGCCCGGCGTCACCTACTGCGGCCGGTGCAACTATTGTGCCGAGCAGGTCCAGGCCCACCGCGACCTCCTCATGGTGGGTGGCATGTCCATCGCCCGGCGAAAGAAGCTCATTGCCGGGGGCATCACCACCATCGACGCCCTGGCCGACCTCCCTCCGGCCAAGGCCGCTGGCTCGGTGGCCAGGCTCCGCGACCAGGCCAGGATGCAGCTGGGCCGGGACGTGCCGGACGGTTCACGGACCTATACCAAGGACGGCGAAGACCATACGGTCACCTTCAAGGTCCTGCCGGAGAATGCGCTGGGCAGCATTCCGGCACCCAGCCCTGGCGATATCTTCTTCGACTTCGAGGGCGACCCGCTATGGCAGGATCCAGCCACCAGCCAGTGGGGCCTGGAGTACCTCTTCGGCGTGGTCGAGGCGCCTGCCGGCCCGGCAGCTGGCAGGCCGGCAGCTGATGGCCCGGCAGTTGCCAGTCGGGACGGCGATGTCAGCAGCCCTGTGTTCCGGCCCTTCTGGGCGCATTCCCGTTCCGGTGAACGGCAGGCCTTCCTGGACTTCCTGGCGTATGTGGAAGAACGCCGTGCGCGGTTTCCGGACATGCATGTTTATCACTACGCCGCGTACGAGAAATCGGCGCTGCGGAACCTGTCCGTGCGGCATCTGGCGGGCGAGGACATCGTGGACAACTGGCTCCGCGAGGGGGTGCTCGTTGATCTCTACGCCACGGCCAGGCATTCGCTCAGGATCTCCGAGCCGTCCTACTCCATCAAGAAACTCGAGCCGCTGTATATGGGAGACAACCTCCGCTCCGGCGAGGTGAAGGACGCCGGCGCCTCCGTGGTGGCCTACGCCGCCTACTGCGCAGCCAGGGATGGCGGCGACCCCGCCGAAGCCGCCACGATCCTCGCCTCGATCTCGGACTACAACGAGTACGACTGTCTTTCCACCCTCCGCCTGCGGGATTGGCTGCTGGAACTGCGGGACCCTACTCCTGCTCCCGGCCACGCCGCCGCACCGCCTGCGGGAAAAGGGCAATCGCACGACGCCGGCGCACCGGTTCCGCCCGGACCTGAAGCTCCCGACGGTCCCGAAGCGCAGCCCACACCCGGCGAGCTCAGGCTCCAGGAGTATCTGGCCGGTCTCCCGGACACGAGGCCGTGGACGAACGACGAACGGGCCATAGCGATGGTAGCTGCGGCCACCGGGTACCACCGGCGCGAACGGAAGCAGTTCTGGTGGGAACACTTCGATCGCACCGAAGCCGAGATCGACCACTGGTCCGATCACCGCAACGTGTTTGTAGTGGACACAGCGGAGGTAGTCGCAGACTGGGCGCTGGCCAAGCCAACTGTGCGCATGCGCACCCGCACGCTCAGGCTGGCCGGAACCATGAGCGAGGGCTCTGACTTCAAGCCAGGCAGTACCTGGTGCCGGCTTTATGATTCCCCGGTGCCCGACGGCCTGGAGGATCCGTCCGGAACCACCGGCAGGGGCTTCACCTTCGGCACCTTGGTGACAGCCGTGGAGGACCACCCTCGGATCCCTGGCCAGAGCATCATCACCATCGAGGAAAAGGAAACCGGCAAAGTCCCGGCGTACCCCCACATCCCGGTGGCCCTCACCGAGGACCAACCGGTCCGCACGGCCAGCATCGAAGCCGCCCTGGCGGAACTTGCCGAGCACGTAGGTGCCGCTGTTCCCTCCCTCCCCAAACATCCCGGCGTCGACATCCTCCGCAAGCTCCCGCCGCGCTTCCGTTCGCTCTCCGGTCCGGCCCCTGTCGGAGCAGGCAGCCCCGAAACTGAGAGCTTCGGGTCGCCGGATTACATCAGCGCCATCACTGCCTCGCTGTTGGATATCGATCATTCTTACCTTGCCGTGCAGGGCCCTCCGGGCACGGGAAAAACGTATGTGGGCTCCCACGTCATAGCCAGGCTGGTGGCCCAGGGCTGGAAAATCGGTGTCGTAGGGCAGTCGCATGCAGTAGTGGAAAACATGCTGCGCACCGCCATCGAATCCGCCGGAGTGGATCCCGCCCGCGTGGCAAAAAAGATCGTCACCGAACACGCGGTGCCTTGGAGCCAGACAAAGGACGACGACGTCGCGGCCCTCTTGGCCGTCCCCGGCGGCGCGCTGGTGGGCGGCACCGCCTGGACCCTGACCGGCAAGGCGGTCCCCGCGGGTTCGCTGGACCTGCTGGTGATCGACGAGGCGGGCCAGTTCTCGCTGGCCAACACCCTGGCCGTGGCCCGCTCCGCCAAGCGCCTCCTGCTGCTGGGCGATCCCCAGCAGCTGCCGCAGGTCACCCAGGGCTCACACCCCGAGCCGGTGGACGAGTCGGCCCTGGGCTGGCTCGCCGCAGGTCTTGCCACACTGCCCG
>JBDTQQ010000180.1:0-5605 GCA_039932075.1 Pseudarthrobacter sp.
CGGTGTCGCCCTCGGACGTTGCGAAATCCTTGATGATGGACTGCTTTACAGCGGCGTCAAGTGCCACAATAACTCCTAGAGATGTGCCGTGAGGCCCGAATCAGTAATTCACTGACGGGTCTGCCCGCGCAGGAATTCCCTGAATTTCAGGGTCTTTCCACGCATGGCAGGAACCAGCCGCCACGGACTGCAGCCAGATCCAACGTTTAGTTTACCGGCAGCGCCACAGACTTGTCGAAACCGCCGCTCCGTTGCACGAAGTACAGCCGCCGCGACCGGACAGTTACCGCTGCAGGAGCTGCCGGATGGCGGCCATTCCCCGGTGCACCTCGGCGAAGCTGGTGCTCAGCGGCGACAGTCCGATCCGGATACCTTGCGGCGCACGGAAGTCCGGGATGACATCCTGTTCCCACAGCGCCGCGGTCACGTTCCGGAACGCCGGATGATCCAGGGTGATATGGCTCCCCCGGCGTTCGGGATCCCGCGGTGACGCCAGTTCCACTCCCAGCGGTTCGAGCCATGCCTCGTAAAGCTCCACGGTGTAGGCAGTAAGTTGCAGCGACTTCTCTCTAATTGCTGCCATGCCGGTCTCCTCAATGAGGTCCAGGGTCCCGCGCATGGCCAGCATCCCGAAAATGGCCGGCGTGCCGCTGAGGAAACCCCGGATGCCGGGCGCAGGCTCGTAGCCCGCGGCCATCTCAAACGCGTCCTTGCGCCCCATCCAACCCCAGATCGGCTGCCGGAGGCCGGGCAGGCGGCGAGCGTTGACGTAAGCAAAGGCGGGCGAGCCCGGTCCGCCGTTGAGGTACTTGTAGGTGCACCCCGCAGCAAAATCAACGTCCGCGGCATCGAGGTCCAGCTCTACCGAACCGGCGGAATGGCAAAGGTCCCAGACCACCAGAGCCCCCGCCCTGTGCGCAACCTCTGTAATTGCCGGCAGATCGGCCAGGAAGCCGGAGCGGTACGCCACATGGCTCAAAAGTACGACGGCGGTGGCTGGTCCGGTTGCGTCCCGCACCTGGTCAGGGGTTACCCCTGCTGCCGGATCGACTTCGATCCAGGTGAGCGTCAGGCCTTCCTCCCGGGCGATTCCCTCGACGAGGTAGCGGTCGGTCGGGAAGTTGTCGGAGTCCAGGACAATCTCTGTCCGGTCAGGATCCGCCACGGCGGCCAGGGCGGCACGGATCAGTTTGTAGAGCACCACGGTGGTGGAGTCGGCAATAACGGTCTGGCCCGGCGCGGCGCCGAGGACCGCCCGCCCCAGCTGGTCGCCGATGGCGTGCGGCAGATCCAGCCATTCCTCGTCCCAGCCGCGGATCAGCCGGCCGCCCCAGCCGTCCTGGATGAAGGTGCTGATGTCGGTGACGGTTCGTTTGAGCGGCCGGCCCAGGGAGTTGCCATCGAGGTAGGACAGGTCCGTTTCCGTGCCGATGAAAAGGTCACGGCAGCCTGCCAACGGGTCCACGGCGTCAAGGTGCTCAGCCCGCTTCAGGAGGCCGGCGGCGTCGTGATCTTCCATCCGTGCATCCGTGGCGCTGCTCATTGGCCGATCTCCGTCCGTACCGCGAATAGTTCCGGGAAAAAGGTGAGTTCCAGGGCCTTCTGCAGGAACGCGGCGCCGCTGGATCCGCCGGTTCCTGATTTCATGCCTATGGTCCGCTGCACGGTGCGCAGGTGCCGGAACCGCCACAGCTGGAAGTTGTCTTCAAGGTCGACAAGTTCCTCGCAGGCCTCGTAGGCACCCCAGTTGTCCGCCGCGTTCTCGTAGATGTGCTTGAAGAGCGGCACCAGCTCCGGGCAGAACTCGTGGGCGCGGGTGACGTCCCGTTCCAGGACGGTTTGTGGCACGTCATAGCCCTGCCGAGCAAGGTACGAGAGGAACTCATCGTAGATGCTGGGGGCATTGAGCAGCTCCGTCAGCATGGCGTGGGCGTCCGGATCGGATTCGAACACGGGAAGCATCTTGCGGTTCTTGTTGCCGAGGACAAATTCCACCGCCCGGTACTGGCTGGACTGGAAACCGGAGGAATTGCCCAGGAAGCCACGGAACTGGGAGTACTCCGTGGGCGTCAAGGTGGCCAGGACTGACCATTGTTCGGTAAGTGTCTTCTGGATGTGTTTGACCCGGGCTATGCCCTTGAGCGCGGAGCCAAGATCGTCGGCGCGGAGCCAGGCAGCTGCGCTGCGGAGCTCATGCAGCACCAGCTTCAGCCACAGCTCTGTGGTCTGGTGCTGGATGATGAACAGCATTTCGTCGTGGTGCTCGGGCTCGCTGACCGGCTGTTGGGCACTGAGAAGGGTGGGCAACTGGAGGTAGGACGCGTAGCTCATCCGGGAACTGAAGTCACGGACTATTCCTTTGTCCAGCTTCCGGGTGTTCTTTTCAACGGTCACTGAGCTGCCTTTCTTATGCACGACGGCCGCCTTTGGTTGCCGGTGGGCCGGGTCAGCGCCTCGCCAGGAGATCGTGGGCCTGGATGACGTCCAGCCGCATCTGGTCAATAAGGGCCTCAGGCCCACGGTAGGCCACCATGCCGCGGAGCCGCGCCACAAATTCAACAACTACTGTCTGGCCGTACAGATCGAAGTCCTCCACGTCTTCATGCGGGCGGTCAATCACGTGGGCTTCGACCTGGCGGCTGACGCCGTCGAACGTGGGATTCGATCCCACGGAGATGGCAGCCGGCCAGCGCGTCCCCGCCTGGTCAACCAGCCAGCCCGCGTAAATTCCGTCTGCGGGGATGTACCCGCTGGCATCGTGGGCGAGGTTGGCTGTGGGGAAGCCGAGGTCACGGCCGCGGGCCGCCCCATGCACTACTTCGCCGCGCATGCGGTGCGGACGGCCCAGTACCTCTGCGGCCGTGGCGACGTCACCTTCCTGAAGCGCCTCCCGCACCCAGGTGGAGGAACAGCGTCGGTCAGTGCCGCCGTCGTTATGCAGCGGGTACCCTTCGGAGCCGAACTCACTGATGACCTGAACGTCGAAGTTGAACTTTTCGCCCAGCTGCTTCATGGTGTCGAGGTCCCCGGAGTTGCCCCGGCCAAACCGGGCGTCGTGGCCGATGACGACGTGGCTGGCGTGGAGGCTGTCCACCAGGACCTGGCCCACAAATTCCTCGGGAGTCAGGCTGGCGAGGTCCAGGGAGTACTTCATGACCAGGATGCCATCCAGGCCCAGCTCCCCCAGGGCCACCAGTTTGTCCTCCAGGCCCATGATCATCTCGGGCGCGGTCTCCGGCCGGTGGATCAGCGCCGGATGCGGATCAAAGGTCACGGCCACGGCTTTGGTCCCGTTGAGGCGGGCGGACTGGATGAGCTCGGAGAGCACTTGTTGGTGGCCGCGATGGACGCCGTCGAAGTTGCCGAAAGTGACAACGGAAGGACCAAAGTCCGCCGGGACCTCGGACGGATCGTTCCAGATGTAGACCATCACCCTCGCCTTTTGCTGCCTGCACTGACATCTATCCGAACGCGCCGGCGCCGGAACTCTCTAAGATTACCCGCATTCAGCATGCCCTCCTGACGCGGCCCAGTGGCGGGCAGCAGGCGCGAAATCACGCGGCCTTCCCCTAGTAGCAGGCCGGGCACCGGTACTACGATGCAAGGGCAATTCACCTACGACACACCGCCCGTGCCGCAAAAACCATGTCCGCGAACCGTCGCGGCGCTGAAGGAGTACCTCATGACCGAGATTCACGACCTCCTGAACCAGATTGACGTCAATCAAGTGGCATCCCTGCTGGGCACCGACCCGGCCTCCGCGCAATCCGCCGTAGAAGCGGCCCTGCCCACCCTGCTGGCGGGCATGCACACCAACGCCCAGGCTCCCGACGGCGCCGCATCGCTTCAATCGGCTCTCGGCCAGCACCAGGACGGCCTGCTCGACGGCGGCGTGGACGTCAGCCAAGTGGACACGGCCGACGGCGAAAAAATTGTCGGTCACGTCTTTGGTGGCCAACAGGACCAGGTGGCCGCGCAGCTGGCCGGTACTGCGGGGCTGGGTGGTGTGGGCGGTGACCTCATCCGCAAAGCCTTGCCCATCCTGGCACCGATCGTTATGTCCTACCTCGCCAAAAAGATCTTCGGGCAGGGCCGCGGGCAGGCGGCGCAGCCCGGCGGAGTTGGAGCTGGCGGAGCGGGAGCTGGCGGAGTTGGACAAGGACAGACGGGCGGCATCGACCTTGGCGGCATTCTGGGCGGAATCCTTGGAGCCGGCGCGGGAGCAGGTGCAGGCGGAAATGCTGGACCGGGGCAGCAAGGTTCGGTGTTGGACAGCATCCTGGGTGGCCTTGGCGGACTGCTCGGGGGTGGGACGGGTACCGGCGCAGGCACAGGCGGTGATGGCGGCACTGGCACAGGCGGAAGCCTCGGCACAGGGGCACCGGACGAGTCTCCGGAAGGTGAGCGTCCGGACGCGGACCAGCAGCCCGGACTTCAGCGCCTGCCCGGGGAACGCTCCGTTCAGCCTTCGGAGGCCATCCAAGTGGATCTGCCCGGCGGAGAACCGGCACCGAAGGAAGCCGACAAATCAGGCGGCCCGGGCGGCCTGCTTGGCGGCCTCTTCGGTAAGAAGTAGGAGCTTCTTGCGGTTAGTGGGGGTAGCTGCCCTTGGTGGAGGAAGCAGCCTCCGGTCTAAAAGGGAGCAGCTACGTTTGGCGGGACGAAGCAGCTTCTTCCGGGCGCAAGTAGCAGTCTTCTTCGCCCTCGCTCAGGAGGAGAGGCTAATCCCCAGCGCCGGCCAGGCGCTTGCCCGGCCGGCGACGGTACAGCCAGACCAGCCCGAGGATCGGGAGCAACAACGGGATGAACGCGTAACCCCGGCCGAACAGCGACCAGACGGTTTCGTGCGGGAAGGCGACGGGATCTAAGATACTCAGCGCTCCCACCACAAGAACTCCGATGAGCTCCACCAGCACGGCGGCCAGCGACACCTTGAACCAGGTACTGCCTGCCTTGGCCAGGGAAACGGTGGCCACGACGTACACAACCGCCGCGAAAGCGGACAGCAGATACGCCAGCGGGGCATCGGAAAACTTGGTCAGGATCTGGTAGCCGGCCCGTGCGGTGGCCGAGATGGCAAACACCGCATAGACGGCGATCAGGAGCCGGCCCGGTCCGGTGTTACGGGTGCTGCGGGTGCCGGCGTGGGCTGAGCCGGTGTTGCGTTTGTCCTGGGCGGCGGCCGATCCGCGGTCCGGCGTCGCTTCGTCGGGATGAGGAGCTTTCACGTTGCGGGCTTCTTCCATGTCAGTACCAGATCTGGTTCATTCGGGCGGCCATCACCAAGGCAGTGACGCCGACGGCGGCCAGGACAAAGTTGCTCCAGCGGGTCCGTTCGAGGATGGACCAGTAAACGGCGGCTGGCGGCAGGAGCATTGCTGTGGCCAGGTAACCCCAGAACTCCCAGGCCTCCCCGGCGATCGGTTCGCCCGCGATCACCCTCACGACGGAACCCACCAGATAGACCACGAGGGCCAGCTCCACGGCCGCGACCGAAAGGATGGTGATGTCATTGGGTGCCTTCTTGAGGATGCCGGCCACCAGGCAGATTCCACTTGAGAGCAGACCCACCACAAGAATGATGTAGAAAAAGGCGTCCATCCCT
>JBDTQQ010000181.1:0-5601 GCA_039932075.1 Pseudarthrobacter sp.
CGTAGATGACGGAGTAGAAGCGCATGTCCACGCCTTCGCGGTCTGCCAGTTCGGCAACACGCTCGGCAGGCTTGACGTTGAAGCCGATGATGACGGCGCTGTCGACCGTCGCCAGGTTGACGTCGTTCTGCGTGATGGCACCAACACCGCGGTGGATGACGCGCAGCTGCACGCCTTCGCCGACGTCGATCTTGAGCAGGGCGTCTTCGAGGGCTTCCACGGCACCGGACACGTCACCCTTGAGGATGAGGTTGAGGGTGTCGATCTTGCCATCGGCGACGGCCTGGTCGAAGTCTTCCAGGCTGATGCGCTTGCGGCGCTTGGCCAGGGCGGCGTTGCGGTCGGCTGTTTCACGCTTCTCGGCGATCTGGCGGGCAGTGCGCTCGTCAGCGGTAACGAAGAAGGTGTCGCCGGCGCGCGGCACGTTGGACAGACCCAGTACCTGCACGGGGCGGGACGGGCCGGCCTCGGTCAGTGCACTGCCGTCGTCGTCGAACATGGCGCGTACGCGGCCGTGGGCCGTGCCTGCCACGATCGTGTCACCGACACGCAGCGTACCGGACTGCACGAGGACGGTGGCAACTGCACCGCGGCCCTTGTCCAGGTTCGCTTCAATCGCAATACCGCGGGCGTCCTTGTTCGGGTTGGCGCGCATGTCCAGGGCAGCGTCTGCGGTGAGCAGCACAGCCTCAAGCAGCTCGTCGATGTTGAGGTTCTGGCGGGCAGAGACCTCCACGAACATGGTGTCGCCACCGTATTCCTCGGGAACCAGGCCGTACTCGGTCAGCTGGCCGCGGACCTTGTCCGGGTTGGCGCCTTCCTTGTCGATCTTGTTCACTGCAACCACGATCGGCACATTAGCTGCCTGTGCGTGGTTGAGGGCCTCAACGGTCTGCGGCATGACGCCGTCGTCCGCTGCAACCACCAGGATGGCGATGTCGGTGACCTTCGCACCACGGGCACGCATGGCGGTGAACGCCTCGTGGCCCGGAGTATCGATGAAGGTGATCTTGCGATCGATGCCTTCGTGAGCGTGCGTGACCTGGTAAGCACCAATGTGCTGCGTGATGCCGCCGTGCTCGCCCGCCATAACGTCGGACTTGCGGATGGCATCGAGCAGGCGGGTCTTACCGTGGTCAACGTGACCCATGACGGTGACAACCGGAGGACGTGCCTCGAGGTCCTCGTCGCCTTCGGCTTCCAGCTCGGCATCGAAGTCGATGTCGAAGCCGGAGAGCAGCTCGCGCTCCTCGTCCTCCGGGGACACAACCTGGAGCTTGTAGCCAAGCTCCTCGCCCAGCAGGGCGAAGGTCTCTTCATCCAGCGACTGCGTGGCCGTAGCCATTTCGCCGAGGTGGAAGAGGACGGTCACCAGTGCGGCGGGGTTCGCCTCGATCTTGTCGGCGAAGTCCGTGATGGAGGAACCGCGGCGGAGCCGCACTACGGTGTTGCCGTCGCCGCGGGGTACGCTCACGCCACCCAGCGACGGAGCACTCATCTGCTCGAGTTCCTGGCGCTTGGCACGCTTCGACTTGCGCTGCTTGCCACGGCCTGCGCCGCCCTTGCCGAAGGCACCCTGGGTGCCACCGCGACCGCGGCCGCCCTTGCCGAAGCCGCCGCCGGCCGGAGCGCCGCCACCGGCACCGGGAGCGCCGCCTGTACCTGGAGCGCCACCCGGACGTCCGGGTCCACGTGCTCCGCCACCGGGACGTCCTGCACCAGCTGGTGCGGGACGCTCAGTGCGGTTGGGCATCATGCCCGGAGTCGGACGGTTTCCACCGGCACCCGCGGGGCGGGGTGCACCCGGGCGGGGTCCACCTGCGCCAGCGGCCGGACGGGGCCCGCCTGCACCGGCTGCGGGACGCGGACCACCCGGACGGGGGCCACCTGCACCGGCTGCCGGACGCGGACCACCGGGACGGTCGCCGTCGGGACGGCCACCGGCGCGGGGCATGCCCTGCGAGGGAGCGAACGGGTTGTTACCCGGACGGGGGGCACGTTCTCCGTCGCCGCCGCGGCCGCGGGGCATGCCCTGGGACGTGGCGAACGGGTTGTTGCCCGGGCGGGGGCCGCCGGGGCGCGGAGCCGAGCCGCCCTGTGATCCGCCCTGGCGGGTGGGTGCTGCCGGGGCTTCAGCCTTCGGTGCCGGACGGGCACCGGGCTTGGCGCCGGTGGACGGGGCACTTGCGGCGGGGGCTGGTGCAGCGGGTGCTGCAGGCGCAGCCGGAGCTGCGGCAGCAGGCGCGGCCGGCGCTGAAGGAGCGGCGGCAGCGGGAGCCGCAGCAGCAGGTGCTGCCGGGGCCTTGGGAGCTGCGGGACCCGGAGCGGGTGCTGCGGGCCGTGATTCTGCCGACGCGGCAGCCGCCTTGGGCGCTGCTGCGGGAGCTGCAGCCTTGGCCGCGGCGTCGGGGTAGGCGTTGCGGAGCTTCCGCACCACCGGGGCCTCAATGGTTGAAGAGGCGGAGCGAACGAATTCGCCCAGTTCCTGCAGTTTGGTTACTGCATCTTTGGAAGTAATACCGAGCTCTTTAGCAAGCTCATGTACGCGGACCTTGGCCACATTTCTCCTGTCTCGGTCCGCACCGAGCCAGGCACGAACCGTCTACTTCTTACTGCGGGCCCCAGCCGCGGTTGCAGCTGAAGGGCCCATTGCAGAGCGCAACAAAGTTGTCATCGTTGCGCACTCATCGCTGGGAACTCATCGGGTTTCCATCAGTTTTCTGACCCGCTTTCAGGTTGGACGGTTTTTGCTGCAGTGGCCGGAGGCAGCTGCAGCGGGCCGGCGGCGTGCTTACCTGCCAGGATCCAGCGTTCGACGGCGGTGGCCCCGGTTGCGCCGTTGAGGGCCCTTCCGAATGCTCGCCGTTTGACCGCCAGGGCCAGGCACGTTTCGCTGGGGTGCAGCCATGCACCCCTGCCAGCCATCCGGCGTCGTTCGTCTACCAGCACTGCGGTGGAACCGCTGCCTTCGGCGACGAGCCGGAGTAACTCAGACCGCGAAGCCTTCTTCCGGCATCCGATGCAGGTACGCTGCGGTTGATCCTCGCTGTGCTGATTCGCGCTGTGAAGCACTTCTGCCACGGTGAGCATCTTCCTGACGTTCATAACTGCCGGCCCCGGGGTTTCCTCCGCCAGTCAGCGGAGCGGAAACACTCAGGGCACACGAATACCGGCCGTTAGGCGCGGTCATTGTCTATTCTAGCCCCTCAGGGCCGTTCTGCCCGAAACCGGTGTATCGGCGGGGAAGATCCTGCGTCGGCCGGGGTGGTTCTTGGCCGGCCGACGTGTTGGAGACGGCTTAGCTTTGCGTCGGTGCGACGGCGTCCGAAACGATATCGATCCGCCAACCGGTGAGCTTGGCCGCCAGACGGGCGTTCTGGCCCTCCTTGCCGATGGCCAGGGAGAGCTGGTAGTCCGGAACCACCACACGTGCGGAGCGGGTGGCTTCGTCGATGATCGTGACCGAATTCACCCGTGACGGGGACAGGGCGCTGGCGATGAACGTTGCGGGGTCCTCGCTGAAGTCGACGATGTCGATCTTTTCGTCGTTGAGTTCCGTCATGACGGCGCGGACACGTGATCCCATTTCACCGATGCAGGCACCCTTGGCGTTGATGCCGGCGGTGTTGGCCTTGACGGCGATCTTGGTCCGGTGACCGGCCTCGCGAGCCAGGGCGACGATCTCCACGGAACGGTCCGCGATCTCCGGGACCTCCAGCTCAAACAGTTTCCGTACCAGGCCCGGGTGTGACCGGGACAGCGTGACGGACGGCCCCTTGGTGCCGCGGTGCACATCGATGACCAGCGCGCGGAGCCGGTTGCCGTGGGTGTACTTCTCCCCCGGTACCTGTTCGGGCGGCGGCAGCAGGGCCTCCACCGTGCCCAGGTTGACCTGGATCATGTGCGGGTTGTTGCCCTGCTGGATCAGGCCGGCCACCAGTTCACCCTCGCGGCCCTTGAATTCGCCGAGGATGTTGTCGTCCTCCACATCGCGCAGGCGCTGCAGGATGATCTGGCGGGCGGTGCTTGCCGCGATCCGGCCGAAACCGGCAGGCGTGTCCTCGAACTCGCCGATGGGGGCGCCGTCGTCGTCAATCTCCACAGCCCAAATAGTCACGTGGCCGCTCTTGCGGTCCAGCTCGGCACGGGCCTTCTCAAAGGCACCCGGCGACTTGTGGTACGCCACCAGGAGCGCCTGCTCGATGGTGGGGATCAGGAGGTCCAGCGGGATTTCGCGCTCACGCTCCAGAAGCCTCAGTGCGCTCATGTCAATATCCATCAGGCCTCCTCAGAAGGTCTATTGTGCTCAGGTTCCAGACCAGCCTCTTCAAGGTGGCTGAATTCGATCTCGACTTTTCCGTTACGGATCCTGTCGAAAGGAAGATTTTGGGGCTCGCCCTGTTTGGGCTTCATGCCCTTCTTGACGGCGATTTCAGGGATTATGGTCACGCCGGTTTCGTCGACGGACTGCACCCTGCCGGTGACGTTTTCGCCTTGGATGACGTTGACTTTAACCATGCGTCCCTTGGCCCTGTGCCAGTGCCTCGGTTCCGTCAGGGGACGCCCGACGCCGGGTGAGGACACCTCGAGATCGTAGGGCCGTCCGTCGTCCGCGGGATCATTATCCAGGACGTCCGAGAGGACCCTGGAAATATCGGCAATGATATCAAGATTCACACCGCCGGTTTCCTCCTGCGGCAGGTCCACAACTACGTGGACCACACGGTGGGAGCCGGGGATGATGGACACGTCTTCCAGGTAGAGGCGGTTGGCCTGGACCGCGGGCTCCAGCAAGGCGCGGAGCCGTGCAGCTTCCGGATTATAGGCGGGCGCAGCTTCAGCCGTACCCGATCCGGTAGGGTCTGACGAAGTCGTGGCTTCTGCATTACTCACGATGCCGGCCGCCTTCCAATAGATGATGTTATGACTACTAGACTAGCGATTTTCCGGCCGCAGTGGTGCACGGAGGTGCCCCCTGGCCGTGGCAACATGGTCTGTTGTGAACGACGACACCACGGAATCCGGCCCGCGCAAAAGCTATTTCCGGTACGCCGTTTTCGCCCTGGCCGCATTGTTGGTGCTGAGCCTTGGTTTTGTCCTGATCCCCCGTGAACCGGACGCTCCCGCGGTGCCGCCGTTTTCGGAGCAGGCCAGGGCCGCAGCGTTCTCTGACGCCGTGCGTCTCAGGGCACTTGCCCTGGCTGCCGGAGACGCCGCCAAGGAAGCCCGGCAGGAACCCGCGGCCGCCGCGTCGCAGCGCGCTGTGACTTTGCTGACTGTGCAGGCGCGTGCGTTGATGCTGCCGGCTGACATGCTGCCAACGGCTCCATCGATGACCGTCAGTTCAGCCTCGGCTCCTTCCTCGCAGGTGCCGAGGTCTCCTGCACAGGTCCCGCCGCCGTCTTCCGCCGCTGAACTCGCCAACGCCCTTCACACGAGCGGTGCCCGGCGGCTCGGTGACGCTGAGAAGGCCGACGGCGGCATCGCCCGCGTTCTGGCCGGCACCGGCACCGGCCAGCTCCTGGCGGCCGAGGAGATGGCGGCGGCGACGGGTACTGCGTTGGACCCGCTTCCCGGCCGCACCTTGCCCGGGTCCGTCCC
>JBDTQQ010000182.1:0-5558 GCA_039932075.1 Pseudarthrobacter sp.
AAGGGTTGCCGCGAGGATGGCCGCCAGGCTCTGGCACAACATCAGGATCTTCCGCTTGGCGAACCGGTCGGCCACCATGCCGCCCCACGGCCCCAGCAGGAGCGACGGCATAAACTGCAGCGCCACCGTGATGCCCACGGCGGTGACGGAGCCGGAGAGTTCCAGCACCAGCCAGTCCTGCGCGATCCGCTGCATCCACAGGGCCACAACAGCCACAAAATGGCCCATCGCGAAGATGCGGAAGTTGGGGACCTTCAAGGAGATGAAGGTGTGGCGCCACGGGAGGTGTTCAGTGACGACGCCGATGGGCTGGGTTTGGGTGGAGGCTGCGGCGGCGGCCGCTGCATCAATGACGGGCTGGCTGACGGCTGCCGATGTTGGCGGTGGGGGAGCCACGAATATGTCCTCAGGGAAGCGGGCGGGTGGGGATGCTCCCACGGTAGGCTGGTCGCCAGTGATTATGTAGACCTATCGGGCCTATAACTACCATCATGAAACGCAATAGCGTCCCCCCAAAGGGGGCCGCAGCGCAAAAGGAGTCCGCCGTGTTTGAACCCGCGCAGCTTCGCTCTTTCCTTGCCGTGGCAGAAACGCTGAGCTTCACCAAGGCCGCCGAAAGGCTGGGCCTGGCGCAGCCAACCGTCAGCCAGCACGTCCGCAAGCTGGAGACCGCCGCCAAGCGCCTCCTCATCAGCCGCGACACGCGCGACGTCCGGCTGACGGACAATGGTGACGCCATGGCCGGGTTCGCCCGCAACATCCTGTCGGCCCACGATGCTGCCGCCCGCTACTTCTCCGGCTCGGCCATGCGCGGCCGGCTTCGCTTCGGCACGGCCGATGACCTGGCCATCACCGGGCTCCCCCGGATCCTGCGTGAATTCCGGCAGGTCTACCCCCAGATCAACCTTGAGCTGACCGTTGGCCAGAGCGACCAGTTGTACAAGAAGCTCAACGCCGGCCACCTGGACCTGGTGTTTGTGAAGTGGGTGGCCGGCGCCAAGGACGGAACCGTGGTCCAGCACGACACGTTCTCCTGGGTGGGGCTGGAGCAGACGTCCCTCAAACCCGCGGACCCTGTGCCGCTGATCGCCTACCCCTCCCCCAGCCTCAGCCGGAAACTGGCCATCGATGCGCTCGAATCCCGCGGACGCACCTGGCGGATCACGTGCACCACCCGGCAGATCAGCGGCGTCCTGGCAGCCCTCCGGGCCGGCATCGGCGTCGCCGTGATGCCGACGTCACTGGTTCCCGAAGACCTGAAGATCATCACCCGCACGTTCGACCTGCCGCCAGTGGGCGACGTCGACTTCACCCTGATCCGCAACCCGCTGGCCAACGCTGAGGTGATCGATGCCCTGACGCAGGCCATTGTAGGGCGCACCCTCAAAAAGTCGACCTAGCCACACTCATATTTTCTCAAAACCATTGAAGAAAAACCCGGCCTCCTCTATGCTGGTTTTTCCATGGGGTCAGCAGTGGCCGGTTCAACACTACGAGCGCGCCCCGCGGCCCATGGGGCGGCCGTGCTCGGGAAGGCAGCCAATGACGACAGCCGAGAACACCCATTTTCATACTGCATACGCTCCACGACATAACACCGTACGCCCGCTGGTCACGCATCATCCCAGCTACAGCGCCGGCATCACCCACGCCGCCGAGTACGTAGGTAAGCCAACCTGCGATAAGTGCGGCACAGACGAATTTGTCTACCTTGAGTCATACATTCCTCCGGTTTACCGGCGTGACGGGGCGGTCAGGACCCTGGGCGAAGTCGCCTACACCTGCACCCGTTGCGAAGATTTCTCCGCCCACAACGTTCCCACGTCGTGGACTCCCCCAGGCTGGTATCTGGGCTAACTCACAATGGTCTCCGGCCGGCGCCTCAGGCTCGGCCCCACATAACAACAGAAAGTCCCGACGGCCGCCAAAGGCGGCTGTCGGGACTTTCGTTTATCGTCGCCTGCCCTGCGGCGCCCTGGATCTGCCTAGATCAGAGCGTCGGAGAGATGGTTCGGAGTGCCGAACCGGTGGGCGGTAATGCTGATGGCCTGTTCGTGCAGGAACGGCAGCAACTCCACCCGGCCCCCTTCGGTCACCGGGTGGGCGTAGACGGCCAGATCCGGGCGGCCGTCGGTGGCTTCCGCGAGGGCGGTGGCGTCGCCGCCGATCAGGCGGATCCGCGCGCCGGACAGCTTGCCCGCCTTGGCGAGCCGCACCGCCGAAGCCAGCCAGCCGGCGTCGGACTCTACCGTGACTGAGATATCCAGGCCGGTGAGGACGGCCCGCAACTGGACGGGGAGTTCGACGGCGGTGGACACAGTGAGTGCCGCACCGGCCAGGACGCCGGCGGCGACAGTCCGTGCCAGGTGCGCCAGCGGGGCGCCTTCGGAAAGGCGGATGGTGACCGGCAGTGCGCGGTAGCGGAAGATGTTCCGCTCGGCGCTGAGGCCGGAAACGTCCTTGGCGGTGCCGAACTCGTCGGCCCAGGCCTGGGCATCGGACGCGAGTGAGCGCTGCAGCGACCCGAGTTCACCCGGCTGGAGGGCGCTTGCGGCCGCGGCGGCAATCCGGCGGACGCCATCGTTCGTGATGGTGGCACTCGCGGTGCTTGCCGCGCTGGTCCAGTTCCCGAGGCCCGCCAGGTAGTTGGGTCCGCCTGCCTTGGTGCCCGCACCCACGGCTGACTTTTTCCAGCCACCGAACGGCTGGCGCTGCACGATGGCCCCGGTAATGCCGCGGTTGATGTACAGATTGCCGGCCTGGATGGAGTCCAGCCAGACGTCCAGCTCAGCAGGATTCAGGGAGTGCAGGCCAGCGGTGAGGCCGTACTCGATCTGGTTCTGGATGGCGATGGCGTCTTCGAGGTTCTCGGCGGTCATCACGCCGAGGACGGGTCCGAAGAACTCGGTGAGGTGGAAGTAGGATCCGCGTCGGACGCCGTGCCGCACGCCGGGGCTCCAGAGCCGGCCTGTTCCGTCCAGCTGCTTCGGTTCCACGGCCCAGGTTTCGCCTTCACCGAGGGTGGTGAGGGCGTTGAGGAGTTTGCCGTTGGCGGGCTCGATGATCGGACCCATCTGGCTGGTGGCGTCCTGCGGGTAGCCCACCTTCAGGGACGTGACGGCGTCGATCAGCTGGTTGTGGAACCGCTTGGATTGCGCGACGGAGCCCACCAGGATCACCAGCGACGCGGCGGAGCACTTCTGGCCGGCGTGGCCGAACGCGGAGTAGGCGACGTCCTTGGCGGCAAGGTCCAGGTCCGCGCTGGGGGTGACGATGATGGCGTTCTTGCCGCTGGTTTCAGCCAGCAGCGGCAGGTCCTTGCGGAAGGAACGGAACAGTTCCGCTGTCTCGTAGCCGCCGGTGAGGATCACGCGGTCCACCGACGGGTGCGAAATCAGCTGCTGGCCCAGTTCACGCTCGCCGAGCTGCACCATGGTCAGCACGTCCTTCGGGACACCGGCTTCCCACAGCGCCTCGATCATGACGGCACCGCTGTGGCGGGCCTGCTTCGCGGGTTTGATGACGACGGCGGACCCCGCGGCGAGTGCCGCCAGGGTGGACCCTGCCGGGATGGCGACCGGGAAGTTCCAGGGCGGGGTCACCACGGTGAGGCTGGCAGGAACGAACGTGGCGCCGTCGACCTTTTCCAGCTTGCGCGCCGACTCGGCGTAGAAGTGGGCGAAGTCCACGGCCTCGCTGACCTCGGGGTCGCCTTGGTCGATGGTCTTGCCGGTTTCGCTGGCCATGACCTCGAGCAGGTCGGCGCGGCGGGCCTCGAGGACCTCGCCGGCGCGGTGCAGGATTTCCGCTCGTTCGTCGCCGGACAGTGCGCCCCAGGCTTTGCCCTTTTCGACGGCCGTCTCAATGACCTTGTTCAGCGTGCCTGCGTCCGTGATGGTGGCGGCTTCCACGGAAGCGTTCCCCAGCGTGGAGGACGGGACGCGGTCAAGGATGGCGCGGCCCCAGTCGCGGTTGGCGGGCAGAGACGGATCGGTGTCCGGAGTGTTCTCGAACGAATCATGCGGCAGGGGCTGCGGCGGCAGGCTGCGGTTCTGCTGCCGGTTGGAGGCCGGAATTTCGTCGTCGAGCGTGTCCAGCGAGGCGAGGAAGCGCTGCTTCTCGCGTTCGAACAGAACTTCATTTTCACTGAGCTCGAACACCGCGGACATGAAGTTGTCCTGGCTGGCACCCTCTTCGAGCCGACGGATGAGGTAGGCGATGGCGACGTCGAACTCGGCCGGGTGCACCACCGGGGTGTAGAGCAGGAGCGATCCGACGTCCTTCTTGACAGCTTCGGCCTGGCCTTGGGCCATGCCCAGCAGCATCTCGAACTCGATGCCGGACTCCACGCCGCGCTGCTTGGCCAGGAGCCAGGCGAAGGCGATGTCGAAGAGGTTGTGGCCGGCCACCCCGATCCGGACGTTCTCGATCCGGTCCGCGTGCAGGGCGTAGTTGATGACCCGCTTGTAGTTGGTGTCCGAATCCTGCTTGGTGTGCCAGGTGGCCAGCGGCCAGTCGTGAAGGGAAGCTTCCACCTGCTCCATGGGCAGGTTGGCGCCCTTGACCACGCGGACCTTGATAGTGGCGCCGCCGTTGGCACGGCGTTCAGCGGCCCAGTCCTGGAGGCGGATCATGGCGGAGAGGGCGTCCGGGAGGTAGGCCTGGAGCACAATGCCGGCCTCGAGGTTCTTGAACTCTGGCTTGTCCAGGATCCTGGTGAAGACCGCGATGGTCATGTCCAGGTCCTTGTATTCCTCCATGTCCAGGTTGATGAACTTGGCTTTCTGGCCGGCCCTGGCCCCTGATTCAGCGCGCGCGAAGGAGGCAGCGCGCTCGAAGAGCGGGGTGAGCTTCTCCACGACGTGCTCCACGGCCTCGTCGAAGGCCCAGGCGGAGTGCGGCGCCACAGTGGAGGAGACCTTGATGGAGACGTAGTCCACGTCCGGGCGGGCCAGCAGAGTGTGCGTGCCTTCGAGCCGGCGGGAGGCCTCGTGCTCGCCGAGGACGGCCTCGCCCAGGAGGTTGACGTTGAGCTTGATGCCGTCCTTGCGGATCTTCGCGATTGCCGGGCCCAGCTTGGCGTCGGTGGCGTCCACGATCAGGTGGCCAACCATTTCACGGAGAACCTTACGGGCGATGGGGATGACAACCTGCGGCAGGACCGGCGCCATGGTGCCGCCGAGCTGTACTGCGCGCCGCATGTACCAGGGCAGGAACGCCGGAACCTTGGGGGCGAGGGCGGCGAGGTTGCGGGCGGCGACGTGCAGGTCTTCGGGGCGGACCACGCCGTCGACGAATCCGACCGTGAAGTCCAGGCCGTTCGGGTCCTTCAACACACCAGCGAGCTGCTGGGCTGAAGCGTCCCCCGGTACTTTCGAGGCTTCAGTGAGCCAATGGCGGACCAGCGTGATGGTCTCTGCCGCGAGGGCACGGGCCTGCGGGACGTCAGTGTGCCCGGAGGTTTCCGTTGCAGTGTGAGTCATGATCGCTCGTTCTTTCCTTGATCTGAAGGGGGTCTTATTCACTCCGTTGCTCTATCACTTTTGGTCCCTAAAACG
>JBDTQQ010000183.1:0-5534 GCA_039932075.1 Pseudarthrobacter sp.
AGTGACATGCTTCCAGCTCCTAAAGGCATCCGTCGCGGCGGTCATGGCGGCGTCAACGTCAGCCTGCACCGAAACCGGCGCCTTCGCCACCACCTCGCCGTTGGTGGGGTTGACGATGTCCAGCAGAGTGGTGCCGGCCGGGGTAACGAACTCGCCGTTGATGAAGTTCTGCAAGGTCTGAACCACGATGTACAACCTCTTTCAGGGGGAACACCGGTACGGTGTTGCGACTGCTCTGAGCCTATGCCCCAGCCGGACCGACCGGAATAGTCACCTGCACACCGTTTGGGGCCAGGTTTAGTGCGCCCGCCCAGCGCGCGTCTATCCTTGAGGCATGGCCATTTCCCTCGCGATGCTGCTCGGTGTGCAGTCCCTGCGCCTGTCCAAAGCAGGGCTGGCGGAGACCACTTGGCACCACGACATCAATTGGGTGGCCGTCACCGAACTTGAGGACCCGCAGCGTTTCCTTAACGGCGGGGAACTGGTGCTGACCACCGGGATGCGCCTGCGCTCCGCGCCGGAACAGCGGCGGTTCGTCCGCCAGGTCCAGCGCGCGGGTGCCGTGGGAATCGGATTCGGCACCGGGCTGACGCACGAGGACGTCCCGCCGGCGCTCATTGCCGAGGCCAACCGCTGGGGGCTTCCCGTGGTCCGGGTCCCTTACGAAACGCCCTTCATCGCCATCGGGAAGCTGGTGGCGGACGCACAGTCCGCGGACCACGTCGCCAAGCTGGAGCGCCTGATCGCAGGCCACCAGATCCTGGCGCGGGCGCTCTTGACCGGCGGCGGGCTGACCCAACTCGTGAAGCACCTCGGGGGCATGCTCCGCACCGACATCGCCCTGACGCAGTTCACGGCCCTTGTGTACAGCAGCACGTCCGAGCTGCCCTCCGCGCGGACCTGGGCCTCCTACCCGATACCCACCGGACGCCGCGATGCCTGCACCCTGTGGGTCCGCCAGCCCTTCGAGGATTCAGGCATCATCAGCTACGCCCAGAACCTGATCAGTGTGGAGCTGAACAACATGGTCAAGCAGCGCCAGGCCCAGCGCGCCCTGTGCGGCCAGGTTTTGGAAGACGTCATCCACGGCGCCCTCGAGACGAGCGAGGCCCAGCGCCGGCTGGCCGGTGTCGGCGTCAACAGCACACGGCGCAACGTGGTGCTGCTGGCCGTGTCTGCCGCCCATCACAAGGCACTGGTGAGCACCTCGGTGCCGCAGGCGCTGGAGAACGCGGTGGCCGCCGTCGTCGGGCAGGACCTGGTAGTGGTGGTGCACGACGACGGCGGCGCGGCACCTGCGCTGGCGCGCCAGCTCAGCTCCCACCTGGCCGAGGCGGGGATCCACGCGACGATCGGGATCGGGGGCGCGTACACGAAGCCGAACGGCCTGCGGTGGAGCTACTTTGAGGCCCGGGACGCGGCCAGCCATGGCCTGCCCGTCAACGAGCCCGAACGCCTTAGCCTGACGTCCCTGCTGCTGGCCAGCGAGGACGTCCCCCTGGCGGACATGGCCAACGAGTCACTCAGCCCCCTGCGCACGTTCGACGCGGCCCACGGCTCTGAGCTGATGACAACGCTGGAAAGCTACCTGAACCACAACGGCTCGGTGGCCGCCGTCGCCGAGGCCCTGACCCTGCACCGGAACACCGTGCGCTACCGGCTGGCGCAGATCACGGAACTGACCGGCTACGACCCTTCACTCACGGCCGACAGGGTGCAGCTCTGGCTCGCGCTGGCGGTGGCCCGGCTCGGCGCACGGCAGGGCACCTAGCAAGTGCAACGCGGGGTCACTAAACGCCAGATAAACGGCCCCGGACGGGCGTTATCTGACCCCGCGTTGCAGGGTTTTGCGGGACTTCTTGCGCGCTTTCCAGTACTTGGCCTCGGCCTCTGCTGCGAGCTGGACCTGCCGGGTATGGAGCGTGAGAAAAGCCGACGCCACCGCTTCGGGAAGGTCTGGAGCCGCAGCCAGCGTCGCCAGCAGGTCCCTGGCCACAACACTGTCGTGGAAGTCACCGAGGATCGACTGCTGCCGGTGTGCGGCCGTGACAATTCTTGAAGCGGGTTTGCCGTAGACCGGTCCCGCGGACTCCGCCACGTGTCGCAGCCGCTTGGCATCCTTACGGACGTCGTGCAGGGCAGTCTCGTGCTGCGCTCCCCGGCGGGACCGCTTGGCCGCCTTGGCTGCGCGCCGCAGCCTTTTAGCCGCTTTGCCCACCACTTTGCCGGCCGTCTTGCGGGCCGGGGCTGCGCCCTCCCGCCGGACCGGCGGCCGGACACTGAAAGCCTCGAGGTCGTCCAGGAGCCGGAAGTACCGCTCGGACAGCAGCGCTTTCTGGAGTTTCCGGTAGGAAGTGTCCAGACGGTTGCCCAGTTCTTCTTCCAACCGGTTCTTCACCGCAGCCGTCGCCTCACCCTCCGGCAGTTCAGCCGCGTGCCCGCGCAGCCGGTCCAGCATCACATCGGCGTCCCGTGGCGCTCCGAGCGCGCTGCCGAGCCACTTCAGCTCGTCCCGGAGGCGCCTTACGGCCACCGCGCTGTAGAGCCGGCGATACGCAGCAAGCGCGGACCGGGCCCTGCGGGTGGCCGAGCGAAGGTCGTGTACCGCTTCGGGGTGCTCCAGCCGAACTTCTGGATCGTGGGTCAGGATCTCGCGGATCTGCGCATCCAGGTATGCGGCCAGCAGCTCCGAGGCCGGGCCTTTCTTGCCGGGCCCCTTTTTATGTGGCGGCGTGACGGCAGCCGCGACATCCGCTTCGGACGCCGTCGCGCCATCGGCGCCCTGCAGTGCTTTTGCCAGCTTGGACCCGTGCTCCGCCGGGCGCGCCCCGGCAGCCGTGAGGGTGTCTTCGGCGGCAGGAAACAGGTCCGGGCCTCCGTGGACCAGTTCGAGTTCCCACTCCCGCCATTGCTGCGGGCCGCCCGCTTCGTCCTGCGCGCCGCTGCTCTTGAGGACTTGCGCGCTGACCCGATCATCCGCCAGGTCCGCCAGGTGGACGCCGTCATCGCCATAAAGCGGATAGGTGGTGCGCTGCGTCTCCAGCCGGACGACAGGCAGCGGATCGTCACCGCGCAAATACACCAGCAGGTACGCCAGCAGGCTGTCAGGAACGACGCCGGGCTGGCCGAGGGGCGCCCGAAGCTCACGGCGCCGCCGGGGTTCTGAAGAGGATCCCGCGCCCGCACTCTCAGCACCGGCACCATCTCCTGGCGGCAGCTTCGCGTGCCATCCGGCGTCACTGCCGCCGGTGCGGCGGCGGAGGGTGATCCCGCGGGCGGCGAGCGCTGAGTCTTCGGTGTCGAAGTACACCGCTTCGAGGTGGTCCACGTGTGGCACCCCCACCCGGGCGACCCCGGGGACCTCCGTAAGGTCAGGCACCTCGGCGTCAGCGCCGACGTCGTACTTCTTTTCGACCTCTACGTCCTGGGAAGCCATAACCAGCCGTCCTTCCACCTTCGCTGGGGCCCCAACGGCCCGCTGGCCCGAGTCTATGCCCACATGAACAGCCGGGAGAGGTTTGCCACAGAACCCTAGACATCAAACGTCTGACGTCTAACCTTAGATAATGTCCGCTGCCGCTTCCGCACCCCCCGCCCTGGAATCCTCTCCGCCCAAGCCGCGGTCCGCCGTCGTCCTCGGGGTCATTGCGCTGGTGCTCATCGGGTTGAACCTGCGCGCCGGGATTGCCGGCGCGTCTGCCCTCCTGCACGATCTGCAGCAAGTACTGGGCTACGGACCGCTGATGGCGGCCATTATTCCGTCAATCCCAACCCTCTGTTTTGCCGTGGCGGGCTCGGCAACTTCCTGGCTGACCGGTCGGCTGGGTGTTGAGAAGGCCATCCTGCTGGCATTGGCGTTCCTGGCCGGCGGGTTGCTGTTGCGCGGCATCCCGGCGACGGGCATGCTGCTGGCGGGCACGGTGCTCGGCATGTCGGGGCTGGCGGTATGCAACGTGGCGATGCCGTCGTTCATCCGCGAGCACTTTGCCCAGCGCACCTCGATCATGACGGCGCTATACACCGTGACCATGACCACCGGTGCCACTGTCACGGCCGTGGCCGTGGTCCCGATGGCGCTGGCGCTCGGCTCACCCTCGTCAGCAATTGGCGCGATCGGATTCCTGGCCGTGGCAGCGTTCCTGGGTTTCCTCCCCATGGTGCTGCACGCGCACCGGAACCGCGTCCGCAGTACGGCAGCCCACATCTCGCCGTGGCCCCTGCTGCGCACCCGCAAAGGCCAGCTGCTCACCGCGATCTTCACCCTGCAGGCGCTCCTCGCCTATGCACTCATCAGCTGGTTTCCCTCGATGCTGATCAGCATGGGGCTCAACGCGGCGGACAGCGGCCTGCTGTACGCGCTGATGCAGCTGGTTTCAGTGCCCGCAGGCATGGTGATCATCGCCATCGGCTCGCGGCCCGGGATGCTGCGGCCGGCTCTGTACATTGTCAGCCTGATCATGGTGTCCGGACTGGCGTCCCTGCTGTTCGTGCCGGCAAGCCTGGTCATCATTCCTGCCGTCCTCCTCGGGTTCGGCCTGGGCATTTTCCCGCTGGTGATGGTGATGATCAGCCGGAGCGGGACAAGCACTGCGGAGACCACGGCATTGTCCACGCTGGCACAATCGACCGGTTACCTGCTGGCAACGGCGGGCCCGTTCGGCACCGGCCTGCTGTACGGCCTGACCGGCAGCTGGACCCTGCCGGTGGCGCTGCTGCTGGGCCTTGCGGTGGTCCAGGTTATGGTGGCCCACCTGATCTCGCGCCGCCCCATTACGGCCCGGAAAAAGTAGGATTCCATGACACTGAGCACTTCGCACCGCCAGCCCCTCGCCGACGAGGTCACGGCCAAACTCCGCCAGATGATCCATTCCGGCGAATGGCAGCTGCAACAGCGCATCCCCTCGGAGCCGGAACTGATGGCCGGACTCGGCGTGTCCCGGGGCACCCTCCGCGAGGCCATCAAAGCCCTGGCCCACAGCGGGATGCTGGAGGTCCGCCGCGGCGACGGAACCTACGTGCGTGCCATCAGCGAAATCTCCGGCGCCGCCCGGCGCATGTACCTTGACCACACGGACGAACACATCCTCGAAGTCAGGCTTGGCCTGGACACGCAGGCCGCCCGGCTAGCCGCCAAAAATGCAACGGCCGACGACGTCTCCGCCCTGCGTGCCGTGCTCGCCACCCGGGAGGTCGCCTGGCACGCGGCCGACTTCGAGGGGTGGGCCCGGGCGGACTGGGACTTCCACGCGCGTGTGGCCCAGGCATCCGCGAACCCGCTGCTGCACGAGCTCTACGTCAGCTTCGGCGACGTGTTCCTCCAAGATTTGCTTAAGCAGCAGCGCAAAGGCCGCCTCGACGGCCTCACCAACGAAGGGCACGGCTTCCTGGTGGATGCCATCGAGGCCCACGACACTGCGGCTGCCGTGGCCAGCGTCAGCCAGAACCTCAACTCGTGCGCGGAGTGGCTGCGGGCGTAAACCTGCGTTTTCTGCGGGGCGGCGGCTACCGCTCCCCCGCACACGTACGACGGCGGT